>NZ_JASCXF010000012.1:0-97066 GCF_030062225.1 Sphingomonas sp. 2R-10 | reverse complement strand
GCGGCAATGCCGCCCGCGCCGCCTCGCCACCCCCCCACCCCAGTGTCCCGGCCAGCGCGCAGTAACCGATTGCCAGCACCAGCGCCGCCGCCCCGACGACCGCACCCCGTCCGAACCCCGCAACGCCCGCCATGTCGGGCAATCGCCTGGGCAGACCGGCAACGCGACCCAGTCCCAGCGCGAGCAGCAGGATCGCGCCGAACACGATGACGCCGAACCCCGCCTCCGCCACCACCGGCGAAGCGCCCCGCACCATATGGTCGGCAAACGGCGCCACGCCCCACAGGCACGCCCAGGTCGCCAGCAACCCGGCGCATGCCAGCGCAATCGGGCGCACAGCCATGGTCAGCGCGCCGCGACCCGCGCGCCCGCCCCACCGCTCAACATCGACTTCGCGCTGTCGCCTACCAGGAAATACGGCCCCCAATAGAAGGGATGCGAATATTGCGGTTGTGCGATCAGTGTCCGCTGCGCGCGTTGCAGCGCCTCGCCGATGCTGTGCGTGCGCGCCTCGCCATAGAAGCTGCGCATGAACTCGGTACTCTCCTGCTCGGCCGACACCTGCCAGTAGGTGGCGAGGACCGATCGGGCATTGGCGGTCAGGAACGCGCGGACCAGCCCTTCCAGCGTCGATCCCGGCTCCTCCTGCCCGACCGCCCGGCGCAGCGCCTCGCCGCGCACCCCCGCCGCCGTGTCGCACGCCGAAAGCACGACGAGGTTCGCGTCGAACTTCAGCCTGGCGATCTCGGAAAAGTCGAGCAGCCCGTCCGACCCCGGCTGGCCGAACGACGTGACCAGCGCAGGCGGGGACTTCGAACAACCCCACAGCCCTTCCTCGATACCATGGGTCGCGAAATGCACGACCTCATACTGGTCGAGATCGCTGCGTCCCTCGACCCCGGTATCACTGAACGCCTGCCCGGTGACGAACTGCGCATCCCGCGCGCCCAGCGCCCCGGCGGCGATGTTCAGTTCCCGCCCGTCGATCGGCTTGAGCGACCGCGCGATCGTCCCCAGACGGTCGGCGGCGACCATGCAGCCGAACCCCACCCGGATCTCGCCGTTCGCGCCGGGCGCCGGCACCGGCGATCCCGGCTGGTTCTGCCCGAAGCCAAGGAATGCCCGTTGCGCCCGTGACGCCGGCAGCGCCCGCGACACCAGAAACGATCGCGGCGACAGGGCGGTGGAAATCGACGCATTGGCGGCGAGGAAGGCAGTACGCGAGAAGTCGAACGGATCGCGCTTGGGGACATCGGGCGTCGCTGCCGTATCCGCCGTGTACCGCGTCACCAGCACGCCGACCGGCAACTGCTGGAGCGGCCCCGATGGATCGACGACGATCGCCCGCGCACTCGCCAGTACCGGCGCGGCCGGACCGCTGACCAGACGGTAGAGGGTATAGGCCCGCGCCTCGTCGAACGGCACCAGCTTGCCCAGCGCCAGATCGCCATCGATCGATCCGCGAAGCTGCTCGGCCAGTTGCAGCACGGCACCGCGCGCCGCCTCGCTTTCGGCCACCTGATACAGGTAGGTCCGGTCGGCGGTGACGACCATGCCATAGACACGGCGGTTGAGCGTCGTCAGCTTCAGGAACGCCTCTCCCGGCCGCAACGCCGCGCGCAGCTCGGCCAGCGTTGCCGGACTTTCGTCGAGCGTGCGATAGCGCGGATCGGCCGCAAGCTGCGCATCGACCGCCAGCAGGCGGTTCTCCGCCGTCTCGCGCGCACGGTTCAGTTCGGCGGTCGAGCTGCCCGGGGCGCCCTCCCCCCCGCTCGACAGCGCATAGCGCAGCCGGGTCAGTTCGCGCTCCAGATCGGCACGCTCGCGCACCGCCGCGCCCACTGCCGGATCGGCGGTCACGACGTTGCGCAGCTCGGTGATCTGCCGCGCGACCGCCGGTTCGCCGGTCGCCTGTACGGCGCGGAAGAACAGGTCGTAGGTATCGGCCGCGGGCTGCGCGGACTCGGCGACCAGCAGGTCGAGATAATCCTCCATGCCGATCGCGCCGCTCGGGGCGGTGCCGCCCGACTCGATGACCGAATCCACCGCGTCGCGGAATGCCGCTCGCGCTTCCGTCCGTGACGCGCCGGCGCGGGCATAGACCGCCGCCCGCTCCAGCTCGGCATCGGCGATCGCCGGCTCGCTGCCGGTCCCGGCATTGGCGATCGATCCCCGCCGCAACAGTTCGACCGTGGTGGTGAAATGGTCGAGCGCCGCGCGATAATCGCCCGCCTGCGCCCGCAACCGCCCCTGCTGCCGCGCGATCCGCGCGCCCAGCCAGAACAGCTGCGTCTGGTCGAGCCGTTCGTTGGTGAGCGGGCGATAGATGGCGGCGGCGGCATCGATCTCGGTCAGGGCACCGGCACGGTCGCCCCGCCCCAGCAGGGCGATGCTGCGCGCATAATGCGACTGCGCGTCGAGCACGAGCCGCGACAGCTGCGCCGTATCCGCCAGCGCCGGCATGCCGCGCTGCCCCGCCGCCGGCTGGTTCAGCGCGACCAGCGTCGCCGCATCCTCCAGCGGACGGGCGGTCGCTCCCGGCATCCCGCCGGTCCGGTCGAGCGTCGCCAGCGCCTCGTTGAACGCGCCGCGGTTGATCGCGTCGAGCGCGCGGTACGTCTCGAGCTTGCGCAGCAGGAACGGCGTGCGCGTGGCCGGCACCGCGACGAAGATCGCGCGGGCCGCCTCGAAATGCTGGCCGGCGGCGTCGGGGAACCGGATGTTCGAATCCGCAAGGCCGGCTTCGAGCAGCAATTCCGCCTGCAATGCCGGCGGAGCATCCGGGGTCAGTCGGGTCAGCGCGTCGTTCAGCACGCGCGACGCCTCGACATGCAGCCCCTTGTGGTTGAGCGCGATCCCCTGCGTCAGCGCCGCACCGGCACTTGCCTCGGGCACCGACGCGGTATCCACGGCAGGGGCTCCGGCGCGCTGTGGCAGGGTGGCGGCATCGACGCTGGCGGTCGCGACATAGGTCGCGGCGATGGCCGGCCGGCGCAGCCCGGCGGCGATGGTCAGCGCCTCTTCGACCTGTGGCAACACCGCCGGAACGCCGGCGGCGACATAGCGCCGCGTACCGCGCGTCAGATCCAGCCGGATCGATTCCAGCCCGGTCTGCCTGTCGAAACAGCGGGCGGCGGTGGCGGGGTTGCCGGCGATTGTCACGTCGCGCCGGTCCGCGCAGTCGAACTGCGCATCGACCGCCGCGATCGCCGCCGGTTCGACGGGCACGATCCGGACGCTGCCCAGCGGCCGGCTGGCGGCGACGCTCGAACAGGTGATGACATAGGCGCGCGAGAACGGATCGGGCGTCGCCGCATCGCTCCAGTTGCGCGCCGCCGCGCACCGTTCACCCGCCGTGTTGCTCCCCAGGTTGAAACTGTCGAGCCGCGCGGGCGGCGTGGTGGTGCAGCCGGCAAGAACGGCGGCGGCGGCACCCGACAGCAACGGGACGATACGGCTTCGGATCAAGGCTTGGGCTCCTGTTGCGGCGGCGCCGCGACGATCGGGGCGGGGGCGGCGGCATCGGCCGGCGTCTCGGGCGCCAGCGCGGGCAGCCCGCTCAGCAGCGCCTCGTTGTTGCCGCCGATGATCGGGGTGAAGGGCAGCGACACGTCCTGCAGGATGCCGAACACCGCCTGGCTGTCCCAGTCGAACACCTGCAACGTCGGCTGGATGACGATCGTCGTCAGGCACCCGGCACCGGAGCCCGCCAGACAGCCGTTGATCCGGCTGTTGGGCAGCAGCGCAGGTTGAATATCGATCACCGGATTGCCCAGCAACGCCGCCCCCGCCCCGGTGATGCCGTTGATTTCGCCGAAGAAAGCGAAGCTGGCGGCAGCGGGGTTGCCGAAGGTCGCGATGCGCAGCGCCGGCGTCACCGGTGTCGTCAGCGACCCCACGACGACGCCGGACGACCGGCCGGGGACCGCCGTATTCTGGAACAGCGCGTAATCGCCGAAGCGAACGCTCAACGACCGCGCGGCGATCATCGTCGTCGCGTCGGGCGCGAAGAAGCCGCCGCCCAGTTGCGCATTGTATAGTGGCGAGTTCGGATTGCCGATCAGCGCCTGCGCCTGCGCCCGTCCGGCGTCACCCGGCGCCAGCGTGTCGAGGAACCCCGGCGCCAATCCCGCGGCGATCCGGTTGCCCCGCAGGTCGAGGTCGTTGTCGCCCAGCAACAACCGCCCGCCCGCATCGCTCGTCGCGATCAGGTGGATCGTCGCGGCATTGCCGTTCGCACCGTCCCCGCCGATACGGATGGTGCGCCCGGTCCCGCTTGCGGCGACCTGCCCGGTCACCCGCACGTCCCCGGTGGACCACATCTCGACCAACCGCCCGACACCCGGTGCCAACGTCAAACCGCCAACCTCCATCGTGCCCGCGCCGCTGTCGAACGACAGCGTGTCGGCAGCGACCTGCGCGACCTCGCCCGCCGACAGGCGGAAGCCGTCGGCCTGCGTACCATCGCCGATGCGCAGCGCGGTCGTCCCGGGATCGCGGGTCGCGAAGCGCACGCTCGATGCCCGGATCGCACCCGACAGTTCGGCATCCGCGCCACGGATCGACACCGACGGCCCGCCGGTCAGCGCACCCGCGCGGATCAGTCCGGCGGCATCCAGCGTGATGCCGTTCCCGCTACCCGACGCCAGCGAGAGGGCCCCGCTGCTCGTCACCTTCAAGGCGCCACCCGCCCGCGCCGCGCCCAGCGTGACGCCAGCGCCGTCGACCGACAGGGCACCACCCGCCGACAATTCGCCTGCGCTCACAACCGCGTCGGACTTGAGCGACAGGTCGCCGCCCGCACCGACATTCTGCAAGGTCAGCGCGGACCGCGCCTCTACCAGCAGCGCCCGCGCCGCCGAAAGCCGCTCGCGCACCTCGATCGCGCCACCGCGCAACGTGGCCGCCCCGGCGGACTCGACGCTGCCCAGACGCGCCGTTCCGGCATCGACGTTCAGGTCGCTGCCGGTCGTCCTGAGCGAGGTCGCACCGCCATCGGCGGCGCCCAGAACGCCCGCTGTCCGGATCGTGAGCGCCTGTGCGGTCAGCGCACGCAGATCGATCGCGCCCGCCTCCAGCGTCGCTACGCCCCCGACCGTCGCCGTTCCGAACGACAGGCCGGTACCCGCACGCGCCTCCAGCGAAGCCGCCGTCAGATCGCCGCCGCCGCGGATCGATCCTGCGTTCGCGATCAGCGACACCGGACCGCTGATGGCGATCCGCCCGGTCGTCAGGTCGCCGCTGGTCAACGTAACCGCCAGCCGACCGAGCGTCAGGTCGCCGGTCGTGACACTGCCGTCATGCGTCAGCCGGTCGGTCGGCGCGGTGCCGTCGAACCCGCCGAGCGATCCCGCTTCGACCGTGCCCAGCCGGATCGCCTGTCCACGCCCGGCGCCCAGTGCCACGGCCGACCCGGCACCCGTCCGCAACGTCGCGCCCGACAGATCGATTCCGCCGGTCGCGTCGAGCACGATCGGTACGTCACCGGTCGCGGCGCCCGCTGCCGTACCGCTCACCAGGGTCAGTCCCGACGTGCCGGTGATTCCTCCCGCATTGGCCACCAGACGCACGTCGCCGCCCGCCCGCTGGACACCGTCCAGCGCGATCGAACCCGCGGTTACGCGGTACGCCCCGCCCGTCGTGACCGTGGCGAGCGTTGCCGCACCCGTTGCCTGCAGGGTCGCATTGCCGCCCGCAGCGATCGTTCCCAGGCGCAGTCCACCCGCCGTCGCCGCGGCCGACAGCGAGCCGCCGCTCTGGACCGAACCGACGTCGATCGACTGGCCGCGCAGTGCAGCGCCTCCCGTCGCGACGACTGCCGCACCCGCCAGCGCGCCGTCCTGCACGACGGCGGTGACACCGCGCCCGGTCAACCGATCGAACCGCAGATCGCCCGCGGTCGCGATGTCCAGCGCGCCGCCGGTCGTGACCGAGCCGAAACGGCCCGTGCCGCCCTTCAGCGTCGCGGCACCCGTCGCCGCCACCGTACCGAGTGCGAGGATGCCGGTAGCATCGGCCTCCAGCGTCCCGCCGTCGATCCGTTCGAGCGTCACGTCGGCACCGCGCAGCGCAATAACGCCGGTCGAGGTCAGGGCGTTCCCCGCGATCGTCCCGCCGGTCGCGGTAATCGACGCGCCCGATACCCGATCGAACGACAGGCCCCGCGCTCCGCCCAGCGTGACCGCGCCCGAGGCGTCGACCGATCCGAGCAGCGCGCGGCCCGCGGCGGTCAGCGCAATCGTGCTGCCCGTCACCGGCCCGGTCACGATCAGGTCGCCGACCGTCGCGTTCAACGCGACCGGCAACGCTCCGCCGTCGATGCGATTGGCGGTAATCGCGGTGGCGGTGATAGAGATATTGCCGCCGACCACGTCGCCGAGCACCGCGTCGGTCCCGATGGTCAGCGAGAAAGGCTGTCCCGCACCTGCCGACAGGTTGGTACCCGTTCCCGCCGCGAAGCCGGCCAGCCGCCCGTTCGGCGCAGCGACCGTCAGCGCGCCCGTGGCGCTGCGGACGAAGGGGGTACGGATATCGCGACCCGATCGCACCGTAACCGCGCCGTTCGACGCCACGCCCTCGACCACCGAAACGTCGTTGCCGGCGCCGGTCCCCACGACCGAGGCCGTGCCGCCGGCATTGACCGCCTGCACGAACACGGGTCCCAGGGCGGTCAGCGCGACGTCGCCTTGCGTGGTGACGACGCGTCCCAGTGTCAGCGCACCGGCGGCCGCCTGCACGTCGACCGCACCGGTCGTATCGACATTGCCGCCGATCGCATCGCCGCCGGACGCGATCGCCGACAGGCTCGCCGCCCGCGCGTCGCCGAAGCGGATCGCATTGCCCGCAAGCGTCACCGCGCCATCGGTCGTAATCACTCCGGTCGCCACATCGCCCGCCGCCCGCAGGGTCACCGGACCGGCGATGTTCAGGTCCCCGGTCCGGATGGGCGCACCGGCGGCAGTCGCGCCCGTCGCGACGAGCCCGGCCGCCTGTACCGCGCCGAAGACGATGCCCTGCCCATCGGTGGTCAGCCGCACCGTGCCACCGGCATCGATCCGCGTATCGAGCAGGTCGATCGCACCACCGGCGGCGCTCAGCGTGACGCCCTCGCCGCCGCTCGCATCGCTGTCGGACCGGATCGACACACCGGGTCCGCTCCGCGTAATGCCCCCGGCCGTCGCGCTGGCGCTATAGGCACCGCGCGCGCTCTGCGCTCCGCCCAGCGTGATCGCCGTTCCCGACAACGTCGCCGCACCGTCCGACGCGAGGCCGCCGGTCACCGCGATCGGACCACCGCTCGACACGATCCGCACGTTGCCGCCCGTGCTGCGAACCGCGCCCGCGACCGAGATCGCCTGCGCCGCCGCCACGTCGACCGCCCCGGCATCGGCCGTCAGCGTGCCCGTCACCCCGACGCCGCCGGCCGCAGCGTCCAGCGCCACACGTCGCCCGGCAGCACTGCCGAGCGTCAGATCGCCGGCCGTCGCGCTCAGCAGCACCGCGCCGGTGCCGCCGCGTACCTCGCCCAGCGTCGCGCTGCTGCCGCTGGCGGTAACGCCGGTTGCCGCCGTCACGCGCGCGGCGCGCAACGCACCGCCGCTGGTCAGCGTCACGGCCCGGTCGCGGCTCTCGATCACGCCCAGCGTCAGCGCCGATCCGCTCGCCAGCGTGACCGCGCCGCTGGTCGCGATATCGTTCTGCACCGACAGCGTACCCGCCGCACGCAGGTCGATCCCCTGCAACGCGCCGCTCACCGCGATCCGCCCGACGGTCAGATCGCCGCCGGTACTCTCCGCGGTGAAGCCATCGACCAGATCGAGCCGCCCGAAGGTCAGCGACCCCGTCGACCGGAACGCGCCCTCCGCCGCCGTCGCGTCGTCCAGCGCGGCGACCGTGCCCAGCGATCGGGCGGTGACGTCGCCCAGCTTGAGCGGCGCCTCGCCCGCCGAGAATATCCGCACGTCCAGCACGCGGTTTGTGCCACCGGTGATCGAGCTGCCATCGGCCAGCACGATGCCCTGCGCGCCCGCCGCCTGCAACTTGATGACGTCGCTACGCCGGCTGCTGCCCGACGCGATGGCCAGCGCGCGCGATCCGGTGATCCCGCCGCTCAGCGCCGTCACGTCGATCGCACCGCCGCTGAGCAGCGCCCGGCCGTCGAGCGCCACCGAGCCGCCACGCAGCGCGACGCCCTCGCCGGCGAAAACGTCGCCACCGACGGTCAGCAGCCCGCCCGCGACGACGTCGATGCCCGCACCGCTGTCGAGACCGCCGGTCGTCACCGCCCCGCTGCCCCGGACATCGATTGCCCGACCGGACGCCAGGTCGCCGGTCGCGACGCTCGCGCCGCCGATCGACAGCGCTTCCCGGACATAGATGTCGCCGGTTACGACCGCGCCAGTGCCCACTGCACCAAGCAGCGTCCGCGCCTCGACCGCGCCGATGTCGATCGTGTTGGCGGTATCCCGCCGCCTGAGCGTCAGCCCGCCGCTGCGATCGTCGCCGGCGATCAACCGGCTGTCGCTGCCGAGCACGATATTGCCGCCCGTCGTACCCAGCGTTTCGAGCAACAGTCCGTCGTCGCCGGTATCGCCCGACCGCAACGTCACGGCACCGATACCGGTAATATCGCCATCGGTCGAACTGACGCGGAACTGCCCGTCGGTACGCTGGGTCACCGAATCGACCCCGCCCAGTACCACGCCCCGTCCCGACAGCAGCACGTTGCCACCCGCGGTCACATTTCCCGCCATGGTCAGCACGCCACCCGCTGCGACGGTCATCTGGCCGCGGGTCTGCACCGCGCCTGCGACGTTGACCGCGCCACTGGCGCCCATCGTCACGTCGGCTGCCATATTGTCGGTGCGCAGCGCCCCGTCGACCAGCAGACGGGCGAGCCCGCCGGTCGTCGTCGCATCGCCCGCGACCGTCACGCCGTCGACCGGGGTCGCAGTCTTGCCCGCCGACAGCACGATCCCGCGCGACCCGGCGCTAGCGGTCGTCACCGCCGCCGACACCTGCAACAGTGAATCGGTGAGCGTGTCCTGCGACGCCAGCGCAAAGATGGCATTGTTGCCTGCCACCGTGCCGCGAACATACTGGCTGGTCCCGGCGACCGCGCTGCCGCGGTTCAGCGTCACCGACAACGGACTGCCCGATCGATAGTCAAGCGTCACGTCGCTGGCGGTCACGAACGCCACATCCTGTCCGTTGGCGACGAACTCGCCATAGGCGTCGATCTTCGGCGCCACCATCACCAGCCCGCGGGTGCTGCCGTCGACGCGCAGCTTCGCGCCCTGCTGCACGGTGATCCCCGCCTGGCTGCCCGCCGCGCCCTGCAGACGATAGCTGTTGCCGGCGCTCAGGAAATCGTCCGGCGTGATATCCAGCGTGGTCAGCACCAGCGACCCGGTGTTGAACGCCGCCTTCGACCCTACCAGGATGCCGTTCGCGTTATGCACCCACACCGCGACGTTCGCATCGCTGCTGAGCTTGCCCAGCAGCTGCGACGGCCGGGTCGACACGTCGCGGTTGAGCACCGCGATGTCGCCCCGCAATACGCCCAGGAGGCGCCCGTCCTTGAAATCGATCTCCTTGCCTTCGGGGATATTGAACCCGTCCCAGTTGATGACCGTGTTCCGCCCGCGCAGGTCGACCTGCAACTTGTCGCTGCTGTCGCGGAAACCGGGAGTGATCCCGTCGGTCCGGATGCCGCGCACGTCGTTCTCGGTCGGCAGCCGCACCTGCGCGCTCTGCGCCACGGCGATCGCCGGAAAGAGCGCGCCGCACGCGGTAGTGATCGCAAGGAGGGCGCGAAGGCGGCGGGCGGTGGCGGCGACGGGCATCAGGGTCTCCTATCGGGCGCGATCGCGCAACTGCGCGGTCAGCGAGACGAGCACACGTGCCGGCGGACGACGTTCGTCGAGCAACAGCGCCTTGTCGAGCGGCTTGGCATAAGCGACGTCGAGCACGACGCTACCGGGCAGCGACAGCCGAACGCCGCCGCCCACGCTCTTGAAGTTACGCGGCCCCTCGATCGCGGTACGATCGAGGTTGCGCAGGTAGAGATGATCGTAGAAGCCGAAGAACTGCGCCTCGACCGGCGACCATAGCGGGATATCGGCGCGCGCTTCGAACCGGCCGCCGACCGCATGGTCCCCGCTGTTCGAACCGGGATCGTAGCCGCGCCCGATGGTCAGGCTGCCGAGCGCGAACTCCTCGTAGTTGAGCAGCGGATCGTCGGACCATTGGAACTGGCCCTGCGCCGCGATGCTGAACACCGGCCCCATCCGCACCGTCGCGTCGATCGCGCTGCGGAACACCAGCGCTTCGGGATTGCCGTCAAGCCGCGAGGTCAGCGTACCGCTGCCGAACCCGCGCTCGCTGGCGTCGAGAATGCCGAGCCCCTTGCGCAGTTCGCCCGTCGCCGAAAGCGACAGCCAGACATTGCCATTGGCATCGACGAACTGCCGGTCGCCGTCGAGGCCGATGTACAGCACGCGCAGCTTGTCGCGGGTCAGCGTCACCGCATCGTCGCCACCGCCGACGCGCGATATCTGGTCGATATAGTCCAGCCCGCCGCGGACCCGCGCATTGGAGCGGATCGACCGCGCGAGCGAACGCGTCACATCCAGTCCGGCGATCAGCGTGTTGGTCCGCAAGTCGAGCGCGCCGAGGTCGGGCCGCGACCACGCATAGGTCGCGCGGGCGCCAAAGCTGGTGCCGGCACCGTCTACCTCGAAGATGTGCCCGCCCTGCACGATGAACTGTTCGGGGAAATCGACTGCCGCCGACGCGCCGAAATAGGTGATGTCGCCAAGCCCGGTCAGCCCGTACAGTTCGCCGCGCGCATAGACCGTCTCGCGCCCCAGCAACGCCGAGTTGTAGTTCTGGACGTTGGCGAACAACGCGAACCGTCGCGAACTGACCGTCAGGTCGCCGATCACGTCGCC
Organism: Sphingomonas sp. 2R-10; assembly: GCF_030062225.1. Taxonomy (NCBI): domain Bacteria; kingdom Pseudomonadati; phylum Pseudomonadota; class Alphaproteobacteria; order Sphingomonadales; family Sphingomonadaceae; genus Sphingomonas; species Sphingomonas sp. 2R-10. The sequence continues at coordinate 86,114 of NZ_JASCXF010000012.1, read as the reverse complement.
CTGCTTGCCCCCCGACGCACGCAGCGATAGCGCCACGTCCAGCCCGGGAACGTCGCCGGCGAGCAGCAGCAGCCGTTCCGCCTCACGTTCGTTCAGCGGGTCCATCGCCTGGATGCGCGCAAGTCGCTGGCGCAGCAGCGGTTCGTAGCGTCCGGCATCACCCCGCACACGCAACTCAACGATCCGTGCGGTCACCACCTCCAGCCGCAGGACGCCGTTGGCAATTTCCTGCGCCGGGATCTGCACCGACGCGATCCAGCCTTCGGAACGCAGCGCGGCGTTGGCGCGGTCGCGGATTTCGCAGACGGTTGCGATCGACTGGTCGCCGGTCGGCGCGGTGACTTTCGCCAGCGCCTCGGCAATCTCGGGCTGCAACGGGGCGCCGTCCGCACGACTGAAGGCGACGCGGTCGAGCGACACGCGCAACGGCGAATCTGCGAACGGGCAGTTACCGACAGCGAACGCACCGCGCGCGTCCACTTCCGCGCGGGATGTCCGATCGGGGTCCGGCGCGGGCGGCGTCACCTCCTGTCGGCTGGGCAGCGGTGCCACCTGCGCCAATGCCGCAGCGGGCGCGGCCAGCGCGACCACCCCCGCCAGCAGCTTCCAACGTCCCGAACCCCGCTTCCGCAAACCCTTACCCCCTTGTTGCCAGCGCCGGATGATTCCGTGTCGCCGGTCGATTCTATGGTCGAAAAAGCGTCACTCGTATGACTCGTAGTAGAGCGCGGTCAGACGCCACCCGTTCGCCCCGCGGGTGAACTCGAGGTCACCGACCCTATAATCGTCTCGCGTCGCGCTACGGTCCTTCGGTGGAGAAGTGGCAGCCTGCAGCAATTGCCGATGGGTCCGGCCCTGCAGACTGGTGCCATCGTTCTTGTCGAGTATCTTGGCGACGACCGGCGCTACCTGCTCGGGGGCCAGGCGGAACTTCGGACTGTCATCCAGATCGCCATGTTGCATCACCACCGGCGCGCTCATCGCTGCAATCGCCGCAGCATCGTTCGACAGCGCCGCCGCTCGGAACTTCGTCCAGAACGCGTCCAACGACTGCTCCTGGGCCGGAGCGGCCGGCGTCGCCGTCGCCTCGATTGCCGGCGCGACCGGCGCCTTCACCGGCGCTGCGGCGTCGGCAATATTCGCCTCGACCGGCGCTTCTCCACCGCCACAGGCCGACAGCAGCAGCGTCGCGGCAAGACACATCGTCATCTTCGCTGAACTCCTCATCGTCCCTCCGGCCAGCGCATGGCCTTCACCGTATATTGCTTGAGCGGGTAGCTGGAGACCTTCACTTGGTTCCCCTGGTTCCCGCCCAGCAGCTGGATATGCGTCGCCGTCTGCCCGACGAAGAATGCGACGTGATTGCCCGACGACGATCCCGTCGCCCCGTCGACCCCGCGCGGCGTACGATAGATATGGACGATACAGCCATAGCGTGGCTCGGACAGCGCCGTGCCGAACTTGCCCCAATCGGCCGCACGCGCGCTGCGGATGCCGCGGATGCCGGCCTGCTCGAGACACCAGTTCACGAACGAAGCGCACCACGCGACCTCGTCGGTCTTCGCCGCCAGCGTCGTGGTGGCGTGATACTCGACGATGCGCGGATTGTGCGCCCGCCCGGCGACCTCCGATACGCCCTTTTCGGCCAGCGCCACCCGCATCCACGGCGCGCCGATCGTCGAACCCGGCGGTTCGAGCTGCGCGCTGCGATGCGGCGCCGGTCGGGCGACGACCGGTGCGGTTCGCGCGGCGGCCGGCCGGGTCGCGGTCGTCGTACCGCCGATACCCCGGCCCAGCGGTGCATTACCAATCGGCAGGTTGCGGATCGAGGGCGCCGTCACCGCGCGGGTCGGGGTGCCGCCGGACGAACGCGATGGCGTGGCAGCAACAGACGGCGTGCGCGGCAGCGCCGAACCGCCTACGCCCAAGCTCTCCCACGTCCGCGCCCCGACGACCCCGTCGACTTGCAACCCGCGACCCTGCTGGTACGTGCGCACCGCACGCTCGGTGGCGGCGCCGAAGACGCCGTCCAGTTCCAGTGGGGGTCGCGGCCGTGCCGTCGTGTTCAGCAGATGTTGCAACATCTGGACCTGCTGGCCCCGGGCACCTCGATCGATCTCTCCAAATCGCACGATTCCGTCTCCGCCTCTAATCGGCGCAACGCTGAACGTTCCGCCTTCGCAATGGATGCATCGTTTACCGTCTTTTGTGGGTCCGCCCCTGCCATGGCCGCAGCAACAGCGCGACCATACCGGTCGCCATTACCGCGACGATCGCCAGCAGCCCCCACGGACTGGTCCATTTGTCCATGTTCGCCGTGCGCCCGTAATAGGGCGGCCCCGCGCCATAGGCCTCGGTCAGCATGTCGACGCCGATCCACAGCGCCCCCCCCATGACGATCGCCGCCAATATCCAGCGCAGCGCACGCATCAGTAACGCACCGTGACCTGCACGAAACAATTGGGCGACGGACCGATCATCGCCTTCAGCCGATCGACGAACCCGCCCATCGCATGGGTCAGGTCGATGCAGCCAGCGCTGCCCGCCGTCGATCCGCCATGGATGAAGAAACCCCCGCGCCCATGCGTCACCGTCGCGGGCATGACGTGCAGCGTGATGCGATAGTCGCCCCATGGCGCCGACTGGTCGAACCGGTACCACGACCGCTCCCAGAGTTCGGTCGGATTGATCCAGTATTCGCCCGCCGGGATCGGCCCTTCGCCGCCCAGTCGCTGGCGTTCGCGCGAATAATCGAAATTGCCGCGACCATCGGGTCGTCCCGATACCGCCGGCCAGCTCTGCTGCTCCTTCCCGCCGCGCAGCACCAGCGTACGGCCGTCGAACACGATCTGGACCGCCGAACGGCCGCACTGCGGCACCGCCGGATCGCCACGCTCATGGGCATATCGGTCTTGAGGCATGCACGCTCCTCTCGATCTGGTCCAGCTTAGCTCGCCGTCGCAACCGTCTGCAATGTTTCGATCGGGCCGTCCGCCGCATCGGCGGCACCGTCGAACCGATAGGTCAGCGCATCGCCCGCGACGGCCACGCCGATCGTCCGCACCTCTTCACCGCGCATCCGCCGCTCGAGCAGCGCGACCGACATGTCGGGCAGCATCGAGTTGGTCAGGATCGCGTCGATCATCCGCCCACCCGATGCCGCTTCGGTGCAGCGATCGACGATATGATCGATCACCGCCGGATCGATGGTCAGCGCGATGCCGTGATTGTCGCGGATGCGGCGTTCGATCCGCCCCAGATGCAGGCGGACGATCCCCGACAGCATGTCGCGGCTGAGCGGGTAATAGGGCAGCACCGACAACCGCCCGAGGAGCGCGGGCGGAAACACCTTCAGCAGTTCCGGGCGCAGCGCCGTCGCCAGCGCATCGGGCGCGGGCGCGGTTTCGTCATCCTCGGTCAGCGTCGCGATCAGATCGGTACCGACGTTCGAGGTTAGCAGGATCACCGTGTTGCGGAAATCGATGTGCCGCCCCTCGGCATCGTTCATGAACCCCTTGTCGAACACCTGGAAGAACATCTCGTGGACGTCCGGGTGCGCCTTTTCGACCTCGTCGAGCAGCACGACGCTGTACGGCCGCCGCCGCACCGCCTCGGTCAGCACCCCGCCCTGCCCGTATCCGACATAGCCCGCCGGCGCTCCCTTCAGCGTCGAGACGGTATGCGCCTCCTGAAACTCGCTCATGTTGATGACGATCATCGAATCGTCGCCGGAGAACAGCAATTCCGACAGGGCGTGCGCGGTCTCGGTCTTGCCCACGCCCGACGGGCCGCACAGCATGAACACGCCGACCGGCTTGGCCGGGTTGTCGAGCTTCGCGCGGCTGGTCTGGATGCGCTTGGCGATCGCGTCCATCGCATGGCCCTGCCCGATCACCCGCGCCTTCAGCGCGTCCCCGATCGTCAGCACGCTCTCGATCTCGTCCTTGACCATCCGCCCGACTGGGATGCCGGTCCAGTCGCCGACCACCGCCGCGATCGCGTCGCCATCGACCACGCCGAACACCATCGGGTTGTCGCCCGCCGCATCGCGTGCCGCCGCCAGCGCCGCGTCGAGCGCCGCGCCATCCTCGCCATCGCGTGCGGTCCGCACGGCGTCCAGCGTGTCGCGTTCGGCGGTCCACTTGGCCTCGACAGCCTCGACCGCGGCGCGCGCATCGCCGATCGCGTCGTCGAGTTCGGCCAGCCGGTCGTCTCGGCGATAGCGCTGTTGCGTCTCGCGCTCCACGACCCCGCGCTCGGCCTCCAGCAGTTCCAGCCGCCGCCGCCGGTCCTCGACCGCCGCCGGGGTCGCGTGCTGCGACACCGCGACGCGCGCGGCGGCGGTGTCGAGCAGGCTCACCGCCTTGTCGGGCAATTGCCGCGCGGGCACGTAACGCTGCGACAGGGTCACCGCCGCGGTCACCGCCTCGTCCAGCACGACGACGCCGTGATGCGTCTCCATCGCCCCGACGACCGATCGCAGCATGTCGATCGCCACGCCCGTTTCCGGCTCGGCGACGTCGACCGGCTGGAACCGGCGGGTCAGCGCCGGGTCCTTTTCGAAATACTGGCGATATTCGGCATAGGTCGTCGCGGCGATCGTGCGCAGCCGCCCGCGCGCCAGCGCGGGTTTCAGCAGGTTGGCGGCATCGCCCGTCCCCGCCTGTCCGCCGGCACCCACCAGCGTATGCGCCTCGTCGATGAACAGGATCACCGGGCTGGCCGCCCCCTCGACCTCGTCGATGACCTGGCGCAACCGCTTCTCGAACTCGCCCTTCACTCCTGCGCCCGCCTGCATCAGCGTGACGTCGAGTGCGCGCAGCGTCACGCCTTTCAACGCAGGCGGCACGTCGCCATCGGCGATGCGGCGCGCAAACCCCTCGACCACCGCGGTCTTGCCGACCCCGGCCTCGCCGATCAGGATCGGATTGTTCTGCCGCCGCCGCAGCAGCACGTCGACCAGCTGCCGGATCTCCGCATCGCGCCCGACCACCGCGTCGATCTCGCCGGCGCGCGCCCTGGCGGTCAGGTCGGTGGAATAGCGCGCCAGCGCCTCGCCCGCCGGTGCCGGACCACTCGCCGCCGGAGCGCCCGGGGCGGGGGTATCGGTCGTCGTCGTCTCGACCGACGGCTTCACGATCGCGTCGAACTCCGCGCCCAACCGGTCGACCGCGACCTTGCGCCATTCGCTGCTGGTCGCGAACAGCGCGTTACGCAGCGTCGGCGTCTTGAGCATCCCGTACAGCAGGTGCCCGGTGCGCACTTTGCCCGCGCCGAACTGGAGCGACGCATAGAGCCAGCCCTTCTCGATCGCTTCCTCCACCTGCGGCGCGAAGTCCGAAATGGCGGAGGCTCCGCGCGGCAGGATGTCGAGCGCCCCGACGATATCGCGCGCCAGCACGGCGTCGTCGATCCCGAACGCAGTCCGGATCGCGGCAATGTCCCCCGTCGAATCCTGCACCAGCAGATGCAGCCAGTGGACCAGCTCGACATAGGGATTGCCCCGCATCCTTGCAAAGCCGGTGGCGGACTCGATCGCCTGCAACGCGCTGGGGTCAAGGCGCCCGAACAGGGCGGTACGGCTGATGTCGGTCATGCGGATCCTTGTCGGGCGTGGTTGGGCAAATGGCGGCTACGGGCGGACCGTGCGTCGCATCTCGGCGATCGTGGTCGCGCCGGCCTCGGAGGCTGCGGTCGATCGCGCTTTGTCGATGCCCAGGGCGTTGGTCGCGCGGTTCCAGTTGACGACGATCGGCTCCTGCGCCTCCGTATTGGGCGACGATGCGTCGAACACGATGCCGAAACGGATCGGGTCCCGCGACGACAGCAGTCCCACCGACGACGGCCCGCCGCACGTCTCCGCCTCATACTCGCCATGGCCGATCGTCGGGATCAGCTGGACGGCGGCATTCCGGACGATCGCGACGAAGCAGCCCGCATAGGGCGCATCGGGCATCGTACCCTTGCCAGTGACCAGTGTGGCGATCGCACGCCCCGCCTCGCTGACCTGAAACGACTGGGCCGTGGTGACCGCCACGTTGGCAAGCCCCTGCCGCTTGGCCTCCGCCTCGACCGCGACGACCGCTGGATTTGCCGCCGGTCCGGCCAGCTTGACTTCGCCCGTTACCGGTGCTGCGCTCGGCTCGGCAACCGGCGCGGGCGCCGTGGCGACCGTTTTGCTCGACGGCGCCGCGACGTTCGCCTCCGCTACTTCTGGCGCCGCACCGCAAGCTCCGACCAGCAGCGCGGCGAACAGCACCGCCGACCGCAACCGGGCATCGCGGCGATCAACCGCCGCGACGTGGTTTTCCCCCAGGATCTGGAACGCGCCCCGGCTGGCCGACTTCAACGCGGCCGCCCGGTCCAGCTTCATTGCCGGTTCGAGCTTGGGGTATTGCGCCGGGAATTTGCCATATCCGCCACGCCCGGCGTTGCAGATGTCGGGATCGGACGTCGCGAAGCGGCCATTGGTTTGCAGGTAGAATTTGTGCAGTTCTAACAGGATCGTCGGCCGCCCCTGTCCGTCAAAGGCGCCACGCACCGCCTCCGTCGCGACGACCGCCCTGATCGGGGCGACTTCGCAGTCGGGCGCCGCCGCCATCTGTGCAAACTTCGCTTCGTTCAGACGCCCGACGCTACCGCCGCTACCCGCCGTGTTGGCGGCCGGGGCCGCAACGGGCGCGCTCTGGGACCTTGGCGCTGCGCCTATGCCTGCGGCACGGCCGGACACCGCCGGGCTCGGCGACCGCCTGCCCGTCGCGATGGGACGCCCGACTTGCCGCCCACAACCGCGCAACGTCGGCCCGCCGGGACCGACGACGCCATCAGGCCGTCCGAACCGCAGCACGTTCGCCCGATACCGGCAGATCGCGGCTGCCGTTTCCGGGCCGAACTTCCCGTCGATCTGCAATTCCCGTTGCCCCGGTATCTGCGACCGTGCCCCGCTCGACAACATTTGCACGGCACGAACATCAGCCGTGCGGTTTGGTCGCGATGGACCGACCGGAGAAGCGATCATCATACTTCGATCTCCGTCCTAGCCACTGCAACATCCTCTCGTCGCCGCAGATGGGCGTCGCGGCGGATGCCAGCCCCGCCCGCGCCCAGCCAGCCACTCCACCCCAGCCGCGTCGCGCCGTCCAGCCGGGCCGGCGTCGCATTCGCCGCATCGATCTCCAGCGCTACGTCCCATTCGAGATGGCTGGGGGCAAAGGCGTCGAGCGCCTCCGACAGCACCGCGAAGCGGCTGCCGGCCGGCAGCAGCGCGGCATAGTCCGCCGCCGACCGCGCGCGGATCACGACCCGGAACGCATCGTTCACCACCTTCGCGCGCGCGCCCAGCATCACCTCGTCGCCCAACCGCGCGAACTGCCGCCCCAGCCGGGTGCGGTCGTCGTCATCGATATCGCGCCAGCGCGGCTGATATTCCTCGATCCGCACGGCCTGTCCCAGCAGATGCGTCAGCGCGTCCTCGATGGCGCCCGCGCTGCGCCGGCCAGCGAACAGCGCCGCGTAATGGACCCGCCCCGCCGCCGGAAACGCCGCGTCGGGTGGCACACCGTCCCCTGCACCGCTCAGCCGCGCCAGCCCGACCGCGAAACGGTCGTCCTCCGGCCGATCGGCCTGCGCCGCCGGCTGTGAATCGCTCCACGCGCGAAAGAAGAACTGCAGCATCCGCCCGGCCAGCAGGTCGAGCCAGCGACCGAACGGTCGCGAGCGGGCATAGCGCCGCTCGAACGTCGCGAACTCGGTCATGTGCTGCGGCAACGGCCCCATCGGCCCGGTCAGCCCCAGCCAGTATCCGCCTACCCGCGCCCGCCCGCCGCGAACCTCGACCTCCGCCAGCGTCGAATCGGGAAACGCGAGCGAAGGCACCTGCGTCAGGTCGGCGACGCTCTGCGACGGGCGTCGCGCGCGACCGACCCGGGGCAGATGACGTGCCCGTGCTTCGGCCCCTCGGATGATCGGGAACAGGCCGAAGCGCTTGGTATCGGCCGCCGCGGCGGCGAGGAAGGTCAGATGGTCGGACGCCGACCGATCCTCAGCGGCCATCGCTGAAACTCCCCTTCGTTGGCGCTTGCGACCCAGGTTTCGGTGAAGCTGTTGATGCTGCTGAATTCGGCGAGGAAGCGTTCGAGCACCGCCGAGAACAGGAACATCCGTCCCTTGTCGAACGCGGCGTCGTCCAGCGTCAGGTGGATGCGATGCCCGCGCGCGATCGACATGCGGTCCATGCCCGGCACCCGCCGGGCGATGCGTTCGGAACGGATCGCCATGACGCCATCGACCTGTCGCCGCGACGTCGCATCGTCCTGCCGCCCGTACAGCGCCAGATGATCGCGCAGCACCCCCGGATCGTTACCGTCCTGCGGCGCCAGCGTGGTGTAGTTGGGCGTCAGGTGACCGATCAGCCGCCACGCGGCGTCGCCCAGCCCCATCGGCGTCTGCGGCTTCGTCGGCGCACGCAGCACGCTGACGGTCCGCGCCGGTACGCCCGACACCGTGAAGTGATGCTCGCCGCGAAAAGTCAGCAACTCGGGCAGTTCGCGATTGGTGACCAGCGCCCGCACCGCCAGCTCGTCCACCCCGTCCAGCCGCGCGGCGTCACCGGGCGAAGTCAGCGCGATCCACGTCTCGGTGCCGGTATATTCCCCGCGCCGCCGCAACCGCCGTTCGCGCGTCGACAGCCGGCGCGGCCGCAGCTGCGTGGTATAGAACAGCGCCTCGTTCCAGTCGTACAGCAGCGCGCCGGGCGCATAGAGCGGGGCAACGGTGCGTGCGTCGACGTTGTTGGCGGCATAGGCCTGCACGTCGAGGATGCGGAACACCTCGTAATCCAGCGGCCGTGCGCGGTCGGGGACGACGTGATGCTCATGCTCGAACCGCGACACGCGCACGCGCCCCAGCTGCTTTTCGAACAGATTGATCGCCGGCGTCGCGAACAGGCGGAAGTTCGATGGGTCGAGCGCATTGTGCAGGATCTGCGCCGATCGCGAGAACAGCAGCACCACGTCGCACGCCGTCGGGCTGACGCGGAACGCGCGGCCCAGCCCCTTCAGGTCGACGAACAGGAACCGTTCGGGACAGGCGAAATATTCGGTCAGCAACCGATAGCCGCGAAACGAGCGGAGTTCGGGCGGCAACAGCGCCTGATCGTCGTCGAACCCCACCTGCCCCGGCGCAGGCAGGCGCATCCATCCCTCCGGTCCCGCCGCCGCATCGGCTGACCGCGCGATCGTCGCCACCGTCTCGCCCACGATCTGCCGGTACAGTTCGGCCGGCACCGCTTCCGATCCTGCGAGATAGATCGGCAGCGCCTCGGGCAGCACCTGCGGCAGCGCCGCGCCGCCCGTGGTCTCGAACCGCAGCCGCAAACCCGCTTCGGCGCGTACGTCGGCGGCGGTGGCGAACGGCGCGACCGCGGCGCGGCTGGGCAGATATTCGGCCTGCGTGATCTTCAGCGGCCACAGCGTCACGTCGTGGCCGGTGCGGAACTCCACCGACACGCCGTTCTGTTCGGTCGCCGTCGCCACCAGCGGCGTGCCGCGCGGCACGACATAGCCCTTGGTCAGGATCGGGTCGCCGTCCTTCGGCGCGAAGCCCGCGATGCACATCGACGGCGTTGGCGCGAGGTAATGCGGCTGGACGGCATGGAGCAGGTGGTGGGTGAATTCGGGATACTGGTCCGCGATCTTCAGCTGCACCCGCGCGCCCAGATACGCGACCCCCTCCAGCAGCCGTTCGACATAGGGGTCGGGATCGGTCGGGGTCTTCAGCCCCAGCCGTCCGGCCACCGCCTCATGCTCGGTTCCGAACGCGCGTGCCTCCTCGCGCAGATAGGCGAGTTCGTCGTTGTAATAGCGCAGCAGGCGCGGATCGATGCCGGTGGTCATGCCGTCATTCGCGCACGTTGACCGACGCGGTTTCGGCCTCCACCTCGGTGCGGAACTTGACCGGCATGGTCTGCGCCGCCGCGGTGATGTCGCCCTGGATCAGATAGGTCAGCGCATGGGGATCGCCCGGGTCCTCGACCGGATCGACCGACAGCCCTTCGCGCGACAGCCGTGGTTCGAACAGCCGGATCGCCCGCCGGATCTCGCGCGCCCGCGCCAGTACCGCCCGCCGATCCAGCGTCCGGCCGGCAAGGTCGCTCAAACCGTAGTTCAGCACCGACTCGCGCACGTGCGGATAGGCTTCGAGGTCGACCAGCGATTCCAGATTGGTGGTATTGAACAGCCACGCCAGATCGCGGCGGATCGTCGCCCGCAGCGCGGATTCATTGAACCGCTCCAGCCTGGGCACCGAATAATAGCGGAATTTCTCCCGCGCGACGGCAGGCGCGGCATCGTCATTGTCGCGCATCCCCGAGATATCGAGGTCCGCCACCAGCTTGTCGTAGAGCGTCGGCGTCAGCCGCTGCCGGACCGCCACCGGGTCAGCCGATCTCGATCGTGCGGATCGAGAGCAATCCGCGATCCTCACCGTCCGACGCGGTCCACAGCCGCTGGCCGACACCATGCCCGTCGTCGCGCCACCCGGTCGCCCGCGCGGCAAGCTCCGCCGGATCGTCCGACAGGTCGGGATAGCGCGTCGGCAGCAACGCCGCGACCCGCGGGCCGGCGTTCAGCGTCAACTCGACCGGATACCAGACGATATCGCGCAGATCCCTCGGGCCCTCCGCCTTGATCTTCGCCACGGCATCGAACGGCAGCAATCCATAACGCCCGCCGATGATCGCCTCGATCACCGGGCCGAAGCGCGGATCGGCATCGGCGATCCAGTCGACCGCGACACCGTCGATCGTGCCCGGCGTATCGGGCGCCGCATCGAATGCCGCCGCGCGAACGTCGTCGGCCTGGCCGGTCGCACCGGTCGCCGCCAGTTGCAAAGCCCCGGCAACGCCGTCCGCCCAATCCGATCCGCCATGAATGACGGCGCGCTCGCGTCCGTCCATCACCGCGGCCCGCGTCGCTTCCGCATCGATCGCCTGTCCATAGACGACCGCCAGCATCTGCGCCTCCGGCGACAGCTGCGCCAGCGCGGCCAGATGGGTCCTGGCCTTGGCCCAGTCGCCCTGCACCGCCATCAGCTGAAACAGGAACAGCCGGGTGGGAACGTGACCGGGGTCGGACTTGACGACTTCGACCAGAGCGCGGCGCGCCCCGTCGAAGTCGCCCGCCCGCAGCAGGTCGTCGGCCTTGGAACCAGTGCTGACGACCGCTGCCATCGCTTAGCCCGCCTCGTTCTGGCGGATGTCGTAATAGGCGGTGACGACACCGCCGTCCTTGCCACCCTGCGCGTTCTGCGCCTGATAGTCGAACGTCACCTTCGCGCAGTTGAACGTGACCGATTCCATGATCGCGTCACCGCCCGAAGCACCGTTGTTGTGGATGTCGGACACGATGATGTCCTCCAGCCTGATCTTGTAATAGGTCAGCGCGTTGTTACCGTCGCCGGCCTTCTGCGAATAGATGATCGCTTCCTTGATGTGCTTGCCCGACGCGCAGTGCTTGAACAGCAGCGGCGACGACTTGTCGACTTCCTTCTGGATACGGATGTCGGAGATTTCGGCCTTGCCCGCGCCACCGCCGGCACCGCCGCTGTGGAACGAACCATGCTGCACGGCGCCGAAATCGAACGAGATGATATCGATTTCGCCCTGGTGGTTCTTCTTCGAAGATTCACCCTGAACACCGTCAATTTTCAGAAACAGATCGACTGCCATTGACTTACTCCCGTTACAAATCGTGAAAGCCTCGACGAAAAATGTCCCGTCAGGCCTTGGGCAAGCGTGAAACCATGCTCAGCGCCACATCCATCCCTTCGAGCTGGTAATGCGGCACGAACATGAACTTCCCCTTGTAGTACCCCGGGTTCTCCTCGTCTGGGATCACCTCGATCTTGGCCTGCTTCAATGGCAGGCGCGCCTTGGTTTCCTCGTTCGACGTCGTCGGCGAACCGTCGACATATTGGAGGACCCAATTGTTGAGATCGCGCTGAAGCTGGTCGGCCTCACGCGATCCTCCGACCCAGTCGCGCACCATGCACTTCAGATAATGCGCAAAGCGGCAGCTGGCGAAGATATAGGGCAGACGAGCCGACAGGTTTGCGTTGGCGGTCGCCTCCTTCTTGTCATAAGTGGCGGGCCGGTGGACGGTCTGCGCGCCGATGAACGTCGCCTGGTCGGTATTCTTGCGGTGGACCAGCGCCATCAGCCCGGCGGCGGACAGTTCCGCCTCGCGCCGGTCGGAAATGGCGATCTCGGTCGGGCATTTGTAGTCGATGCCGCCCTCGTCGGTCGGGAACGCCGCGGTCGGCAGTTCCTCGACGGTGCCGCCCGATTCCACGCCGCGGATTCGCGTGGTCCAGCCATAGGTGTTGAACGCCTCGGTGATGCGCGTGCCCATCGCATAGGCTGCGTTCAGCCACAGGTGATGGTCGTGCGCGCCGCCGGCATCCTCCTCGAAATCGAACTCCTCGACCGGTTCGGTCTTGGCGCCGTACAGCGGCCGGCCCAGGAACCGCGGCAGGGTCAGCGCCAGATAGCGGCTGTCCTCCGACGCGCGGAACGAACGCCATGCGCCGTAATCGGTCGCATCGAACAGCTTGCCCAGATCGCGCGGGTTCGACAGCTCGGTCCAGCTGTCCATGCCCAGCAGCGACGGCGCCGCCGCCGCGATGAACGGCGCATGGCTCGCCGCGCCGATCCGCGACAGCCCGCGCATGACCTCCAGATCGGGGGCGCTGTGATCGAAGCTGTAGTCGCAGACGAACGCGCCATAGGGCTGGCCGCCGAGCTGCCCGAACTCGTTCTCGTAGATCTTCTTGAACAGCGGGCTCTGGTCCCACGCCGCGTCGCGATACTGGCGGAACATCCGCCGCGCCTCTTCCTTCGACATGTTCATCACGCGGATTTTCATGTCTTTGCCGGTCGAAGTGTTCATGACGAGGTAGTTGAGCCCCCGCCACGCCGATTCCATCGCCTGGAATTCGGGATGATGGATGATCTGGTTGATCTGTTCGGTCAGCTTGCGGTCGATCGCCGCACGCATCGCGTCGACCGTCGCGAACACGTCGCCGCCGACGATCTGCGCATTGGTCAGCGCCTGTTCGGCGAGCGTCTGCACCGCCTGTTCGATGCGCGACCGGCGTTCGTCGGTCGCGGGCTTGAACTCTTTCTGCAACAGCGCCTGGAAATCGCTCACCTCGCTGGAGGTTGCGGGCGCCGTGTCGTTGATCTGGCTGAAGGCTTCCTGGGCCATGGTCCGCTCCTGTTCGCTACGGGGTTCAGGCCTGGGGTGCCGACGGGGTGCCGTCGGCGTCGGTACGTGCCGCGGCACGTTCGGCGAGCAATGCCTTCAACAGCGCCGGGTCGTTCAGCACCTTGTCGAGCAGGTCCTGCGCGCCGTGCTTGCCGTCCATGTACGACAACAGGTCCTCCAGCTGGGTCCGCGCTTCGAGCAGCTTGGCGAGCGGCTCGATCCGCTTCGCGATCTGGCCGGGGGAGAAGTCGTTCATCGAATTGAGCGTCAGGTCGACGCTGAGCTTGCCCTCACCGGTCAGCGTGTTGTCGACGGCGAACGCGACGCGCGGGGCGATCGCCTCCATCCGCTGGTCGAAATTGTCCATGTCGAAATCGACGAACTCACGGGCTTCGGCGGCCTTCTTGTCCTTCAGGCTCTTGCCCGACAGGTCGGACATGACGCCCATCACGAACGGCAACTCGACCTTCTGGCGCGCGCCATAGGTTTCGACTTCGTATTCGATATGCACCCTGGGCTTGCGGTTTTCCCGAATGAAACGCTGCCCGCTCTTGATCGCCATGTATCCGCATCCCTTTCGCCCGTTTAGGCCTGAACCCAAATTCCGTACCGGCAGCTCGATATCGCCCCGGTACTTACATCAGGTCTGAATCGCCGCCCTCTTCGCTTCTGGATCGTAATACGCTCAAGGCCTCGTTTCGGCTCCCTGGCGCAATGTCATCTAGGATCGAAACGAAGTCCATTGTGATCCACCCCTTGATTCGGACGAGTGCTATCGGAATCGGGCTGGATGGTTCGACTCGCGCATAATATTCGACGATGGAATCGATTGCCCGCGCCACATCGTCGCGCGACGCGATCCTGCCCGGCGCCGATCCCGCCGATCCTGCGGCGATCGCCGACGCATCCGCCGTGCCGTCGGCGGCGTCCTGCGACGTCGCCGGTTCTACGACGAACGGCCGCATCGCGGCGACGATCGAATCGATCGTGTCATAGGTCGCGGCGAAATTGGTGCCGGTCTGCCCGACCAGTTCGGCCTGATCCGACAGCACGCGATCGCTGCGCAGGATCGCGGCGCGTATCTGTTGCAACTGGTCGCGCTCCCGCGCGATGACGTCGACCGGGGTATCGGCCAGCGCCGCGCGAAACTGGCCATAGCCTTCCGCGGAAGCCCCTTCGGCAGCGAAGCGTTCGAAATCCCCGCCCGAGAAACTACCGAGCCGCGGGTGGTCGATCAGCGGCACGCGCCGCAGCGGCGCCAGGAACTCGCCGATCCGCACGAGCGATTCACACGCGCCGCGGCGACCCTCGATCCCATATTCCTCCAGCGAGGGATGCGAGCTGTCCCAGAAACGCTCGAGATAACCGGCGAGCAGGTCGAACGCGTCGCCGACCACGTCGAGCCGACCGGCGCGCGCGCCGGCGCGGGCAAGATAGACCGCCAGCCACAGATCGCGGGTCCGCTCCATCTGTTCGACGATGGCGCGCACGGTCGCATCCCAGTCGACCTCGTCGGCCGGGCCGGAGAAAGCCTGCTCGATCGTCTCGCGCGACGAATCGTACGACAGGTCCGGGCCGGCCGGCGCCTCGTCCGACACCGGCTGCAACAGGGTTTCCCGGTCGATCATGGTCACGGCCGCTGCCGGCGCGATCAGGAAATCAGCTCGGCTTCGACCCGCCGGTTCGCGGGGCTGGAGGCACTTCGTCCCGGCAGCGGTTGCGCCGAGCCGAAGCCCCGCGTCTGCAGCCGGCGCGGCTCGACACCCTGCGCGATCAGATAGTCGGCGACCCGCTGCGCCCGGCGGACGGACAGCGGCACGTTGATGCCCCGCCCGCCGCGCTCGTCGGTATGCCCCTCGATCAGGAAGCGGCTGCCGCGCAGTTCAGGCATCAGCAGCGACTGGGCAAAGACCCGTGCCGACGCCTCGCCCGCCGGGGTCAGCCGGTCGGAATTGAGTTCGAACCCGATCATCAGGTCGGCACGGCGTCCCGTTTGCGGACCGGCTGATCCCGGATTGGCGGTCGGGGCGGCGGCGGCATAGCCGCGCGTGCCGACGCTGCGGCTGGTCCGGCCGGCGCGTTCGGCGACCGCGGCGCTGCGCGTCGCGCGGCGCTGGGTACGCGCGACCGGTGCCTGCGTCGCCGGGGCGGCGTCCGATCCCTCGCCCGGGCGGGCGAGGCGGAAACCGCGGGTATCCGGCGCGTCGCGGGTGATGCGGTCGGTGGTGGAACCGTCGCATTTGCCGGCGAAGGTGCAGAGATATCCCTCGACGGTGGGCGTCCGTGCGGCCGGCGCCTGCCCGGCGATGGCCGGAGTCGCGATCAAGGCAGCCATGGAAACCATTGCGATGCGTAGCGTCATAGTCTCGTCCCCTTCCGGTTCCGATACGATTAGGCCCCCGCCCGTTGCCACATTCTAGCCGCGATTCGCGATGGATCACAATCCCGAAACGACCGTTTCGTTTTCCAAGGCATTGTACGGGATCGGGACGGCCGGTAGGTTCGCGGGCGAGGACTAGGCAGTTCAGCCGCGGATCGCAGGCTGTCGCACACAGGAGTAACCGGTGGCGGATGCAGGGCAACGGCTCACCCAGATGTCGATCGACGTCGGTGACGAACAGGTCGTATTGCAACGGATCGAGAGCGAGGAGCGGCTCGGCCGTCCCTTCGTGGTACAGGCGACGATCATCTCGCCGCTCGAACTCGACCTCTATCCCCATCTCGGCAAGCCTGCCGGGCTGGCGGTGCTGGAGGACGGCGAACTGCTCCGCCGCTTCCACGGGCTGGTGACCGCCGGCGAATATGTCGAGGAAAAGCCCGACGGCCATCACTACCGGCTGACGATCGAGCCATGGACCTATTATCTGGCGCAGAACCGCCAGATGGCGATCTTTCAGGACAAGACCGCGGTCGAGATCATCCAGACGGTGATCGAGGGGGCCGGGGTGCAGGACGTGGACTATACCCGCCTGTCGAAGCCGCGCGTGACCCGCGGCTATACCGTCCAGTATCGCGAGAGCGACTTCGATTTCGTGTCGCGGCTGATGGAAGAGGAAGGCATCTACTATTTCTTCCGCCACGATGCCGACCGGCACGTGATGGTGCTGTGCGAAGGGCCGGCGTCGCACCAGCCCGGCAACCCGCCGCAGTTGCGCTTCAACGCCAACGCGATGTCGGTGTTCACCGCCAATTCGAAGAGCCGCTTCGACGCGCCGCGCGACATCCTGCAAACCTGGGTCGAGAAGGTCGCGTCGAGCGGACAGGCGCGGGTGACGGTTCGCGACTTCGATTTCGAATCGCCCGACCAGCCGCTGGCCAGCGAATCGATCGGACAGGGCGGCCATCCGCGCGACGACCGCGAGATCTTCGTCTATCCGGGCCGCTATACCCGCGAGAAGACCGGGCGCGGCGATCAGGAACAGACCGGGCGCGAACGGGGGCAGACGCTGCTGGATGCGCAGCGTGCCAACCGCCGCGTCTTCACCGGCACCAGCCAGGCATCGGGCATCACCACCGGCCAGCGGCTGGACGTCGCCGATCATCCCGCCGACCGGTTGAACGGATCGTACATGGTGATCGCGGCGACGCATTCGATCGCCGCCGAAGCCTATCGTTCGGGCGAGCAGGAGGACGAACAACCCTATAACGTGAAGTTCGAGGCGGTGCCCGCCGACACGGTGTTCCAGTCGCCGCCGCAGACGGCGCGCCCCCGCGCGCAGGGGCTGGAGACCGCGCTCGTCACCGGCCCGACCGGCGAGACGATCTATACCGACGAATATGGCCGGGTGAAGATCCGCTTCCCGTGGGACCGCGCCGACACGCCGGGCGAACGCTCGACCTGCTGGGTCCGGGTGTCGCAGACCGGGGGCCTGGGCAACGTGATCCTGCCGCGCGTCGGGCACGAGGTGCTGGTCGACTTCCTCGACGGCGATCCCGACCGGCCGATCGTGATGGGCCGCGTCTTCAACCGGTCGCACATGCCGGTATACGACCTGCCGGCCAACAAGACCCGCGCGGTCTGGCGCACCCTCACCTACGGCGCATCGGGTGAATATCCCGAGACGGAAGCGCTGGATAGCGGACAGACCCGTACCTCGAACGAAATCCGGTTCGAGGACAAGGGCGGACAGGAAGAGATGTTCATCCACGCCGAGCGCGACATGAACAGCCGCGTCCGCTTCGACGAATCGCGCCATGTCGGCCATAATCAGGATCGCCGCGTCGGGCTGGACCGCACGACGAACATCGGGCGCGACGATACGAACACCGTCGGTCGCGACAGCACCAATACGATCAAGGGCAAGCGCCAGACCCATGTCATCGGCACCGATTCACTGCTGGTCGATGGCGCACTGTCGATCGAGTCGAAGACGTCGATCACCATCCGGGTGCAGAATTCGCAGATCACGATCGGGCCAAACAGCATTTCGATCCAGTCGCCGACCGTCGAGATTCAGGCGAACCAGACCGCCGTCATCAATGCGGGCGAAGCAACGGCGATCAACGGCAAGGCGACGCTGCTACTGAACGGCGGCCAGACCAACATCAATCCCGAAGGTCTGGACGGCAACGCGTTCGGCGGGCCGGCGAACCTCGGCCCGGCGGCGGGAGCCAGCGGCGAATGACGTTGCGCCTGTCGATCGTCGGTGGCCCGGCGGGCGGTACGTCCGGCAGCCTCGAAGTCGACCGGCGGACGGCGACGATCGGGCGTGCCGATGGCTGCGACTGGGTGTTGCCCGACCCGACGCGGCACCTGTCGTCGCGCCATTTCGAAATCCGCTTCGACGGCAGCGACTATCGCCTGACCGATCGCAGTACCAACGGCACCTTCTTGGCTGACACCGGCCAGCGGGTAACGCCGGATCATGTGGTATGCGACGGGGACCGGTTCACCGCGGGCCCGTTCACGATCGTGGCCAATGTCGAAGCAGCGGGCGGCGGGACGACGAACTGGCGCGGCTGGAACACCGAACCGACCGCTGCACCGGCAACGGACGATGGCTGGAACCCGGCAGCAGCGTCGGGCGCGGCAGCGTCGGGCAGCGCAAGTTCGGGCTGGGGACCGCCGCCGTCCGCGGGCCGGTCGGGAAGCAGCGGATGGCAGCCGCAGACCGGACCGTCTCTCGCCCGACCCGAAGCGCATCGCGCCGCGGCCGGATGGGATCGCGCGGCAAGCGCCGACGTGCGGCAGGACAATGCTTCGGGCTGGGCCGCTCCCGCTACCGCCGCCGCGCCGGTCGTATCGACATGGGACAGCGCGACGCCGCCACCCGATCCGGCGTCCGCGTGGTCGAGCGCCGCGCCGGATCGTCCGGCGGCGCCGTCGCCCGACGACCTGTGGGGCCGCATCGCCGAGGGAAATGTCGTCGACTGGGCACGGGGCGGTTTCGGCCAGCCGGTCGAGCCTCCGCGCGATCCGCTGGGCCTGTCCCCGCCAGCGCCTGCGCCTGCGCCGCCGCAGGTCGCGCCCGCACCGCCGTCGCGGACCACGACCTGCGCGCCGGCACCGGCACCCTCCGACGCGTTCGTGCAGGCGCTCGGCATCGATCCTGACCGACTGGACGACGACGCGGCCGAACGCGGCGCGCTGCTGTTCCGGCGGCTGGTCGCCGGGCTGGTCGTGATGCTGGAGGCGCGGGCACGGGCCAAGGCGCAGCTGGGCGCGGAAGCGACGGCGTTCAGCCCCGACGGACACAACCCGCTGAAGTTCGCGCGGACCCCAGACGATGCGCTGGCGATGCTGCTGGGCGCGCCGCAACCGGGTTTCATGCCGCCCGACCGCGCGGTCGAGGATGCGTTCCAAGACCTGCAATCGCACCAGATGGCGACGCTGCGCGCGATGCAGGGGGCGTTGCGCAACACGCTGGAACGCTTCGCCCCGTCCGCGATCCGGGCCCGGGCAAAGGCGGGCGGCGTGCTGGAGCGCGTGTTGCCCTCCGCGCGCGATGCCGCGCTGTGGCAGGCCTATGAACGCGAGTTCGGCGGCGTCGCGCAGGGATCGGACGAAGCGTTCCTCGACATGTTCGCCAAGGAATTTCGCGAGGCGTATAACGGGCAGGCGCGCTCGCCACGCTGACGCCGCAGCGTCAGGGCCGTGCCGCCTCGCGCTGCCGGACCGGCGCCGCGATCGATGCGGTGCCGACCGCTTCGCCCACGATCAGGATCGCGGGGTCGCTCGCGCTGATCGCCTCGACCAGGAATGCCAGCGAGGACAGCCGGCCACGGATGATCCGTTCGTCGGGCAGCGAGGCGTTGACCACCACCAGCACCGGCGTATCGGCGTCGCGCCCGGCTGCCAGCAACTGCTGCGTCACCGTCGCCGCCGCGGTCCGCCCCATATAGATGCCGAGCGTCGCTTGCGGATCGGCCAGTGCCTGCCAGTCGAGGACGAGCGGCACGCCGGCCTGTGCGTGCGCGGTCACCAGCGTCAGCCGCCGGGCGACGCCGCGCAGCGTCAGGCTTGTGCCCGCAGCGGCGACCGCGGCACTGGCGGCAGTGATGCCGGGACAGATACGGACGGGAATGCCCGCGGCGTGGCATGCGGCGACTTCCTCCGCGGTTCTGCCGAAGACCGCCGGGTCGCCGCCCTTCAGCCGGACGACGCGCTGGCCGGTCGCCGCCGCCGCGACGATCAGCGCGTCGATCGTCCCCTGATCGCGCGAATGGCGGCCGGACCGCTTGCCGACGCTGACCCGTTCGGCGCGCGTCGGGATCAGGTCGAGGATGCCGGGACCGACCAGCGCATCGTAGAAGACGATGTCGGCCGCTTCCATCAGGCGCAGCGCCTTGCGGGTCAGCAGGTCGGGATCGCCGGGGCCCGCGCCGACCAGCCATACGCTGCCGGCGGGGAAATCGTCATGCGGCATCGGTCTTCTCCTGGGCAAGCAGACGGGCCAGTGCCGGGCGGCACGACCCGCAATTCGTTCCGGCGCCGATCGCCGTACCGATCGCGGCGACATCGGTCAGGCGCTGGTCATGGATCGTCGCGACGATCGTGCGCAGCCCGATGTCGAAACAGGCGCAGACAATCGGCCCACGATCGGCCTGCGCCCCCGGCGCGCGTCCGGCGAGCACCGTCGGCGCCACCTGCGGCGCGCTCAGCTGCGCGATCAGCCAGTCGCGGGTCGGCAGTACGCCCCGTTCGGTCAGGAACAGCGCCGCGACCAACCGGCCACCGGCCAGCACCGCGACGCGACGGGTGCCGCGCGCATGGTCGACCGCCTCGATCCGCTCGCCGGGTGGCAGGCAGGCGTCGAGCCGCAACGGATCGCTGTCGCCGGCGAGTTCCCACAGGCTGCCCGACGGGACGGCGACGCGCGTCGTCCACAGGCAATCCGGACGGCGTCCGGGCTCGCCCGCGACGATCAGGAACCCGCGCCAGCGTGTCGCCACCGCCGCGATGCTGGCGGGGGTCGCCTTGAACCCCGGCTGGCCCGAAATCGGATCGGCCAGCGGACGCGGGAGCAGGCCGGTGCGGCCGCCGCTCGACGTGCGATCGGTCCAGTGGATCGGGGTGAACAGTTCGCCCGGACGCTGTGCGTCGGTCACCTGCGCCCGGTAAAGGCTCTCGCCCTGCGGCGTCGCGACCCGCGCGAGGCCGCCGGCGACGATCCCCAGCCGCGCAGCATCGTCGGGATGCACCTCGACCAGCGGTTCCTCGCGGTGCCGGGCGAGTTTCGGCGCGAGGCCGGTGCGCGTCATGCTGTGCCACTGGTCGCGATAGCGCCCGGTGTTGAGCGTCAGCGGCCAGTCCTTCAGCGGCGCGGCGATCGGCTTCTGCACGACCGGCACCAGCCGCGCGCGGCCATCGGGCGTCGGGAAGCGGCCATCGGCGAACGGCGTACCGCCCCAGCGGAACGGGACCATCGCGTCATAATCGGCATTTCCGCCGCCGCCCCGCCCGGCGAGCGAGAACAGCCGCGCGCCATCGTTCTGATAGGTCGACAGCCTGACATGCTCGCGCCAGATATCGGCGGGTCGGTCATAGCTGAACGGGGTCTTCCACCCCATGCGACGGGCGACTTCCTTGACGATCCACCAGTCGGGTTTCGCCTCGCCGGGCAGCGGCAGGATGCTGCGCTGGCGGCTGACCGTGCGGTCGGAATTGGTGACGGTCCCGTCCTTCTCCCCCCACGCCGCGGCGGGCAGGCGGACATGGGCGTGGGCGGAGGTATCGGTGTCCGCGATCACGTCGCTGACCACCACGAACGGACACGCCGCCAGCGCCTCGCGCACGCGCCCGGCATCGGGCATCGACACGGCCGGGTTGGTCGCCATGACCCACAGCGCCTTGATCCGCCCTTCCCCCACCGCGCGGAACAGGTCGACCGCCTTCAGCCCCGGCTTCGCCGCGATCGTCGGCGATGCCCAGAAGCGCTGCACGCGCGCCCGGTTTTCCTCGGCGAAGTCCATGTGCGCGGCCAGCGTCGAAGCGAGCCCGCCCACCTCGCGGCCGCCCATCGCGTTGGGCTGTCCGGTGATCGAGAAGGGCTGTGCGCCGGGTTTGCCGATACGGCCGGTGGCGAGGTGGACGTTGAGGATCGCGTTGACCTGATCGGTGCCGGACAGCGACTGGTTCACGCCCTGGCTGAACATCGTCACGGTGCGCGGCGTGGCGGCGAACAGTTCGTAGAAGCGTCGCAGGTCGGCGGCGGGCACGTCGCAGGTCCGTGCGACCGACCACAGGTCGCTGCCCGCGCCGGTCCGCTCCCAGAAGTCGTCGGGCCCCGCTACGTTACGGTCAAGGAACGTGGCGTCGAGCGCGCCCGCCTCCCGACACCATGCCAGCAGCCCGTTCATCAGCGCGACATCGCTTCCGGGCCGGATCGCGAGGTGCAGGTCCGCCTCGTCGGCGGTCTCGGTGCGGCGCGGGTCGATCACGACCAGCTTCGCGCCCGCTTCGCACCGCGCGCGGATGCGTTGATAGACGATCGGGTGGCACCACGCGGTGTTGCTGCCGACCAGTACGATCAGGTCGGCGGCGTCGAGGTCGTCATAGCTGGCGGGCACGACATCCTCGCCGAACGCGCGCATATGTCCGGCCACCGCGCTCGACATGCACAGTCGCGAATTGGTGTCGATGTTGGCGCTGCCGATGAAGCCCTTCATCAGCTTGTTGGCGACGTAGTAATCCTCGGTCAGCAACTGGCCGGAGACGTAGAAGGCGACGCTGTTCGGTCCGTGACGGGCGATCGTCTCGCGAAACCGCCGCGCGACGAGGTCGAGCGCCTTGTCCCACGACGCGCGGCGCTTGCCGATCATCGGGTGGAGCAGGCGTCCTTCGAGGCCGACCGTCTCGCCGAGATATGTGCCCTTCGAACATAACCGTCCCCGATTGGCGGGGTGGTCGGGGTCGCCCTCGATCCGGACGCTGCGCTCGCCGGTGGCCGTGGCGAGGATGCCACAGCCGACGCCGCAATAGGCGCAAGTGGTCCTTATAGTCATGCATCCTCTCCGGCACGGGGAGGGAGACCATCCGCAGGATGGTGGAGGGGGATCTCGCCGATCGCAGCAGTTGCGGTGGAGGAAGCCCCCCTCCACCACCGCTTCGCGGCGGTCCCCCTCCCCGTGTCGGGGAGGATATTCACGCTGCAGCCTGCAAGGTCGAGGCGCGGCAGATCAGCACCCGCCCGCCGCTGACCTTCACCGGCACCGTCGGGGTGCAACCCCGATCCTCGCCGAGCGCCTCACCGGTCGACAGGCTGATCCGCCAGTTGTGCAGCGGGCACGCCACCGCACCGCCATGGACGATCCCCTGGCTCAACTTGCCATGCTTGTGCGGGCAACGGTCGCGCAGCGCGAACACCTTCCCCTCGCCGGTACGGAACACCGCGATGTCGTCGCCACCATCGACCTGCACCGTCCGGCTGCCGCGTAGCGGTATCTCCTCGACCCAGCCGATATCGAGCCATTCGCCCGCCAGAAGATTGAGGGTCATGCGATTTCTCCCACAGGCTGGAAGCGCGCCATCGGCGCATGGTGTTCGCGTTCCGCACCGGCGACGCGCGCCGCCCACGGATCGTCCTGACAGAATTGCTGCGAGAACCGGAAGCGTGCCGCCAGCGCGGCGCGTTCGTCGGCATCGGGCAGCAGCCGCGACTGGACATGGGCCAGCCCGACCCGCTCGATCCACGGCGCGGTGCGCTCCAGATAGCGCGCCTCCTCGCGGTAGAGCTGGATGAAGGCGGCGCACATCTCCATCACCTCCGCCTCGGTCGCGACCTTGCACAGCAGGTCGGTGGCGCGGACCTTGATCCCGCCATTGCCGCCGACGTGCAGTTCGTAGCCGCTGTCGACGCAGACGATGCCGAAGTCCTTGATCGTCGCCTCGGCGCAGTTGCGGGGGCAGCCCGACACCGCGATCTTGAACTTGTGCGGCATCCACGATCCCCACGTGGCACGCTCGATCCTGACGCCCAGCCCGGTCGAATCCTGCGTGCCGAAACGGCACCATTCGCTGCCGACGCAGGTCTTCACCGTCCGCAGCGACTTGCCATAGGCGTGACCCGAGACCATCCCGGCGGCGTTCAGGTCGGCCCAGACGGCGGGCAGATCCTCCTTCCTGATCCCAAAGATGTCGAGCCGCTGGCCGCCGGTGACCTTGACCATCGGCGCATCGAACTTCTCGACCACGTCGGCGATCGCGCGCAGCTCCTTCGGGCTGGTGATCCCGCCCCACATCCGCGGGACGACCGAATAGGTACCGTCCTTCTGGATGTTGGCATGCATCCGCTCGTTGACGAAGCGGCTCTGCTGGTCGTCGACGTAATCGCCCGGCAAGGCGCACAGCAGATAGTAGTTGAGCGCCGGGCGGCACGACGAACATCCGTCCGGCGTCGACCAGTGCAGCCTGTGCATCACTTCGGGGATCGCGCGCATCCCCTGCGCGACGATCTCCCGCCGGACGTCGTCGTGGCCGAAGCTCGTGCATTTGCATATCGTCTTCGGCCCGGCCTCGACCTCGCCGCCGAGCCGCAGCGCGAGCAGGCTTTCGACGATGCCGGTGCACGAGCCGCAGCTCGCCGACGCCTTGCAGCCCGAGCGGACCGCGTCGAGGCTGTGCGCCCCGCCATCGATGCACGCCAGCACCTTGCCCTTGGTGACGCCGTTGCAGCCGCAGATTTCCGCTCCGTCGGAAAGCGCCGCAACGGCCGCCCTAGGGTCCGCCTGCCCCCCTCCCGAGGCGAAGGCCTGGCCGAAGATCAGCGCATCGCGGATGTCCGCGACGCTCTCGCCGCGCCTGAGCAGGTCGAAATACCAGTTTCCGTCGGCGGTATCGCCATAGAGGACCGCGCCGACGATCCGGTCGCCCTTCACCACGACGCGCTTGTAGATGCCGCGGCTGGCATCGCGCAGCACGATGTCCTCCGCCCCGTCGCCGCCCGAAAAGTCGCCGGCGGAAAACACGTCCAGCCCGGCGACCTTCAGCTTGGTCGAGGTCGGCGCGGGACGATAGCCGGTCGGCGCCTCGACCAGTCCGTCGGCCAGCGCGCGGCACATGTCCCATAGCGGCGCGACGAGGCCGTAGACCTGCCCGTCATGCTCGACGCATTCGCCGACCGCGAGGACATGCGGATCACTGGTGACCATATGGTCGTCGATCTGGATGCCGCGACCCACGGCGAGCCCAGCCTCCCGGGCCAGCGCGACCGAGGGGCGGATGCCGACCGCCATGACCACGAGGTCGGCGGGAATGTCGGTCCCGTCCTTGAGCCGGACCGCCTGTACCCGCCCGTCGCCGACGATCTCGGCGGTGTCGGCGCCGCACAGGATCGTCTGCCCGCGTGCCTCCAGCGCGGTCTTGAGCAGCCAGCCCGCCGCCTCGTCCAGCTGCCGTTCCATCAGCGTCGGCATGATGTGCAGCACGGTGACGTTCATGCCGCGCAGCGACAGGCCGTGCGCCGCCTCCAGCCCGAGCAGCCCGCCACCGATCACGACCGCGCTGCCGCCCCCCTTCGATCGACCGGCTTCGGCCGCCGCCAGCATATGCTCGACATCCTGCATGTCGCGGAAGCTGACGACGCCGGGCAGGTCCTTGCCCGGCACCGGGATGATGAACGGGTCGGAACCGGTGGCGATCAGCAGCCGGTCATAGGCCAGCGTCAGCCCGCTGCGGCTGGTCACGGTCCGCGCCGCCCGGTCGATCGCGATGACCGGGTCGCCGCTCAACAGCGCGATGCCGTTGTCGGCGTACCAGTCGAGCCCGTTGATGACGATCTCGTCGAACGTCTTTTCGCCCGCCAGCACCGGCGACAGCATGATCCGGTTGTAGTTCACCAGCGGTTCGGCACCGAAGATCGTCACGCGGTAGCGTGTCGGATCGCGGGCCAGCAACTCCTCGACTGCGCGACAGCCGGCCATGCCGTTGCCGATCACGATCAGGTGCTCGCGGGTGTCGCCGTCCGGCGCGTGGATAGGTTCCTGTTTCATCGTCATATCCTTCGCAGGTCAGATCCGCACGCCGTCGGCCGCGCCCCAGCTGCGCCGCCACTGGCCCTTGACCAGCAGCAGCCCGGCAAAGGCGATGAGCGCGAGCGTGGCGAAGATCAGGAAGCCCGGGGCGAAGCTGCCGGTCCATTGCTTGGCGATGCCGAGCGAGGAGGCGAGGGTGAAGCCCCCCACCCCGCCGGCCATGCCGACCAGCCCGGTCATCACCCCGATTTCGGCGGCGAAACGCTGCGGCACCAGCTGGAACACCGCGCCGTTGCCGACGCCCAGCGCCAGCATCGCCGCGACGAACAGCGCCAGCGCAACCTCCATCGTATCCGCGCTCGCCACCCCGGCCAGCGCGGCGGCGGCGGCAAGGAACACGACCGTCAGCGCCTTCACGCCCCCGACCCTGTCGGCCAGCGCGCCACCCATCGGCCGCACCAGCGACCCGGCGAACACGCAGGCGGCGGTGGCGTAGCCGGCATGGATCGTCGACAGCCCGAACCGGTCGGTGAAATAGATCGGCAGGCTGGCGGCAAGCCCGACGAACCCGCCGAAGGTGACGGCATAGAAGCCCATCAGCCACCACGCGTCGGCCTCTCGCAGCGGCATCAGATATTCCATCAGCCGCTTGGGCGCCGGCGCGTCCGGCGCGTCCTTCGCCATCGCCATGTACACGAAGAAGACGAGGGTCAGCGGGATGCACGCCAGCCCCAGCACCGCGTTCCACCCGAACAGCTTGGCGAGCACCGGCGCGAACAGCGCGGCGAGAACCGTGCCCGAATTGCCCATGCCGGCAAGACCCATCGCCTTGCCCTGATGCTCGGGCGGATACCAGCGGCTGGCGAGCGGCAGGGCAATCGCGAACGATGCCCCGGCAAAGCCGAGGATGACGCCCAGCGCGAGCGTGCCGGCAAAGCTGGTGACGCCCATTGCCCATGCGATGGCCAGACCGACGATGACGATGATCTGGCTGATCGCGCCCGAGCGCTTCGGCCCGATCCGGTCGACCAGCAGCCCGTTGACCACGCGCAGCACCGCGCCGGCCAGCGTCGGCACCGCGACCATCAGCCCCTTCTGCGCCGGGGTCAGCCCCAGCGTCGCGGCGATGTCGGGTGCCAGCGGACCCAGCAGCACCCACACCATGAAGGCAAGGTCGAAATACAGGAACGCCGCGATCAGCGTGGGACTGTGCCCGCTGCTCCAGAAGCTGTCGGGTGCCGTATCCTTCGTCTCTTGCCAGAACGTCGTCGCCATTCCTGCCTCCCTGAGCCGGAAATGAAAAAAGCCGCCAGGACGGCGACCCTGTCGGGTGCGTCCTGGCGGCTTCGTTGCCTGTTCGGAGTGCCGGGCGCTGCCCGGCTATCCGCGGTGCATCCTCCCCGGCGTTGGAGAGTGTCGCGCCGTTATTTCATGCCCGACTCCATTGCCGGGCTGATGCAAAGCTGCCCTATCCGGGCCGTTCGCACAAGCACCTTTCGCAACCGCAGCAAATTTGCCGTAGGATCATGGCATTGTCGCGAGATAGCCCGCAATGTCGTCGGGATCGAACGAACGCCCGTCGAAGAAACGGTCGTTGCCCAGCATCAGTCTGCCCTGCGTCGATCCGGCGCCGATCGGCGCGCCCAGCGCCCCCTCCAGCTTGGACGACGCCCCCGGCAACACGGCACCCGATCCGGCCAGCGCCGCGCGGTACAGGTCGGGGCGGAAGGTCGCGGCGGCGATCGCCGCGTCGTTCGCGTCGTACGCGCGCCCGTCCCACCGCGTCATCTGCGCATACAGCCATGCCGCCTGGCTGCGCCACGGGAAGTTCGCCGCCTCGCGGTGCTGGAACATGAAGTCGGGATAGTGGATCGGCGTGCCGCCGGACACCAGCCGGATGCGGTCGGTGATCGCGCGCTGGATCGCGTCGGGCGACGCGTCGAGATAGCGGGGCTGCGCGAGGATCGCCGCGCTGGCATCCGCCGTATCGGGGCGGACGAAATGCTCGGCGGCGGCATGCAGCGCGCGGATGAGGCGAAGCGTGGCGTCACCGCGATCCTCGGCGATATCGGCGCGCATCGCCAGCACCTTTTCGACGCCGCGCCGCCAGATCTGGGCGGTCGCCAGCGCGATCCGCCCGACGCCGCGATCGACCGCGATCGAGTTCCACGGCTCGCCGACGCAGATGCCGTCGACCTCGCCCGCCGCCAGCGCGTCGGCGGCGAAGGTCGGACTGGTCACCACGATCTCGACGTCATCATCCGGGCGGATGCCGACCCCGGCCAGCCAGTAGCGCAGCATATAGTTGTGGCTGGAATAGCGATGGACCACGCCGAAGCGCAGCCGCCTGCCCTCCGCCGCCCGCGCAGCCGCCACCGCGCGCAGGGTCGCCCCGACCCGGTAGGGATCGCCCAGCGTATCGCCCAGGCCGCAGGCATCGCCCAGCGCCGTCGAAAAGGTGATGGCGTTGCCGTTCAGCCCCAGCACGAACGGCACCGCCATCGGCGTCGCGGGCCGGTCTCGTCCCAGCGCCGTCGCGATGGCGAGCGGCGCGACCATATGCGCCATGTCGGTATGGCCATAAAGCAGCCGGTCGCGCACCGTCGCCCAAGTGACGTCGCGCACGAGGTCGAGCGACAGCCCTTCCGCCTCGGCAAAGCCCAGTTCGTGCGCGAGGATCGGCAGCGCCGCGTCGACCAGCGGCAGGAACCCGATGCGCAGGCGTTCGGTGCTCATGCCAGGTCCCCCATCACCGCGTCGCTCGTCACGATCGCGTTTGCGACCTCCGCGATCCGCTGGTTCGATTGCATCGCGTGGCGGCGCAGCAGCGCATAGGCCGCCGGTTCGTCGATCCCGCGCCGCCGCATCAGGATCGCCTTGGCCTTGTCGATCGTCTGGCGATCGCTCAGCGCCGTGCGCGCCTCGGCCAGTTCGGCCTGCAACCGCGAGAACGCCTGGAACCGGCGGATCGCGACATCGAGCACCGGCTTGATCCGCTGCTTGGCGAGGCCGTCGACGACATAGGCCGACACGCCGGCATCGACCGCCGCCAGCGCGGACTCCGCGTCCGACTGGTCGACGAACATCGCGATCGGCCGGTCGAGCGCGCGCGACATGGCGAAGAAATCCTCCAGCAGGTCGCGGCTGGGATTTTCGAGGTTGATGAGCACGACTTCGGGCGCGCACGCCTCGATCTGGCGCGCCAGCGGGCCTCCCGGATCGATCACGACCTGATCGGTAAGGCCCGCCTCGCGCAGTCCTTCGGCGATGATGGCCGCGCGCGTGGTGCTGGTGTCGATGATCGCGATCCTCACGAACCAGTCGCCTACAACCGATCGCGCGCGACAGCCAGCCCCCCTTCTCGTATAGCGTCGCGCGACCTCCTTCTTCAGCCAAGAACCGATCCATGCCCGGCGACACCGAAATCGAAACCATGTTGCTGGGGCCGCTGGTGCCCGGGCGGACATGCGGCGAGTGTACGGTGTGCTGCACCGTGTTGACGGTGAACTCGCCCGATTTCGCCAAGCCGGCCGGTGTGCCGTGCGGGCACCTGACTACGCAGGGGTGCGGCATCCATGCCGTCCGGCCGACGATCTGCCGCACCTGGTTCTGCGCATGGCGGCGGGTCGCCGCGCTGCCCGATGCCGCCCGCCCAGACCGGTCGGGGCTGCTGGTATCGATGAACTTCGTCGACCGTCCGGCCAACATGTTCGAAGGCGTGTCGATCCTCGTCCGGCTGCTGCCGGGCAGCGACGCGATCCGCAGCGGCCTTGCCGCGCGACTGCTCGATACGCTGTGCACGCAGCTGGTGCCCGTGTGGTTCAGCGACGGGGCGGAGAAGATGCTCATGCATCCGGCCGCCGACGTCGCGAAGGTGGTATTGTCGGGCGCGCCGGCGCCCGGCCATCTCGCCGAAGAGGTCGCCGCGTGGCGCGAACGCTATGCCGTGTTCGACGCCGGCTCGATGTCACCGACCGCCGGCTGATCGCTGCAAACGATACCATCCGCGCGGAATGTGTCGTTCGTGCATCAGCGGTTGATAATGTTCACATCCGATCGTCCGTAACGCTTGACACTCCCCCGCACCCCGGATGAGTGAACGTTCTCAATATGCGCACAAAATAGTAGCGCTAACATGAGTGGGGAGGAAGCATATGCGCGGAACAGCCGCCTGTCGTCTGGCAATCGGGGTATCGACGGTCGCGCTCCTGTCGGTCGGCGGACCTGCATGGGCACAGGATGCCGCCGCGACGCTCGGCGCGCCCGGCCCATCGGAAATCCAGGACGCACCCACGGCCGACGACGCAGATGGCGATGCGATCACCGTCACCGGCATCCGCGCCAGCCTTCGCGACGCGCTGAACATCAAGCGGAACGCGCAGGGCGTCGTCGACGCGATCAGCGCCGAGGACATCGGCAAGTTCCCCGACACCAACCTCGCCGAATCGCTTCAGCGCATCACCGGCGTGTCGATCGACCGCCAGAACGGCGAAGGATCGACCGTCACCGTGCGCGGCTTCGGTCCCGAATATAACCTCGTCGTACTGAACGGCCGCCAGTTGCCGACCTCGACGCTGGGCGACGGTGCCAGCGCGCCGGCCTCGCGCTCGTTCGACTTCGCCAACCTCGCGTCTGAAGGGATCGCCGGGGTCGAGGTGTACAAGACCGGCCGCGCCGCCGTGCCGTCGGGCGGCATCGGTTCGACGATCAACATCAAGACGCCCCGCCCGCTCGACCGTCCCGGCATCCGCGGATCGTTCGCCGCGCGTGGCGTGCTTGACACGTCGCAGAACGGCAAGGACCAGATCACGCCGGAACTGTCGGGCGTGTTCAGCACGACCTTCGGCAACGAGGACCAGTTCGGTTTCCTCGTGTCGGGCAGCTACCAGAAGCGCAACGCCAGCGTGAACACCGGCTCGGTCGGGTTCGGCAACTCGTTCCTCGGGACCGAGAACGACTGGGGCACGCTGGGTGCCGAGGGACCGAACGTCGTCAACCGTCCGGGACCCACCGACGTCTACGAAGTGCCGCAGAGCGCGGCGTACAACCTCACCGACATCCGCCGCGAGCGGATCAACGGGCAGGCGGTGCTGCAATACCGCCCGATCGAGTCGCTGACCGCGACGGTCGACTTCACCTATTCGCGCAACAAGGTGGAGGCGCGCGACAGCAGCGTCGGCATCTGGTTCAACTTCGGCGACACGTCGACCGAATGGACCGACGGCCCCGCCGCCGGCCCGGTCTTCTACACGGAGCGCTTCGGCCCGGGTAAGGACCTGTCGTACAGCGGGTCGCTGACCGCCAATGTCAGCGAGAACAAGTCGCTGGGCGGCAACCTGAAATGGGAGGCGCCGGGCGGCGTCACCGTCACGCTCGACGCGCATCATTCGACAGCGGAATCGAAGCCGACCAACCGCTTCGGCTCCAGCACCTCGGTCGGCTCGGCGATCTTCGGCGTCGCGTCGCAGACGGTCGACTTCACCAGGGACCTGCCGGTCATCTCGTACGTGATGCAGCCGGGCATCGACGCGCTCAATCCCGCGCTCATCAACGCCACCGGCAACTCGTTCCGCAATGCGTATTTCCGCGACGAGATCAATCAGGTGCAACTGAGCGGTCGCTACGACCATGACGGCAGCTTCCTCGATTCGATCGATTTCGGCTTCTCCTACGTCAACAACCAGGTCCGCTCGGCCTATGGCTTCGTCCAGAACGATACCTGGGGCGGCGTGGGCACCCCGGCGGACCTGCCCGACGACCTGTTCACCCGGGTCACGCTGCCCGACAAGTTCCGGGGCGTCGACGGGGCGAAGGACGGGATCATCCCGGCCTATTACCGGTTCGATTTCGAACGGATGGTCGACCTGCTCGACAGCCGCTTCGGCATCTGCGGCGGCGACGGCAACTGCCTCGCCAGCTTCGAGACCGATCGTCGCATCACCGAGAAGACGATCTCGCCCTTCATCCAGGTCAACAATAGCTTCGATCTGCTCGGCCGCCGTTCGCACCTGATCGCGGGTGTCCGCTACGACCAGACGACGGTAAATTCAGCCTCGCTGACGCCGATCCCGGTCGGCACCGCATGGGTCGCGCAGGGCGAGTTCAACGTCGTCTATTCGACGCAGAGCGATTTCCTGCCGAACAAGGGCAGCTACGATAACTGGCTCCCCGCGGTCGATTTCGACATCGAAGTGCTCGACAACGTCAAGCTGCGCGCATCGTACAGCCACACCATCACCCGCGCCGACTATAACAGCCTGCAGGGCGGCCTGACGCTCAACCGCCAGTTCGGCATCGCCGGCGGCGGCGGTCTGCAGGGCAACCCGAACCTCGTGCCGTTCCTGTCGAAGAACATCGACGTCTCGGCGGAATGGTATTATTCGCCGACCAGCTACGTGTCGGCGGGCTATTTCCGCAAGAACGTCAGCAACTTCATCAATTCGCAGGAGGTGCAGCGTTCGGCGTTCGACCTGCGCAACCCGGCCAACGGCCCGCGCTTCCGCGCGGCGCAGGCGGCACTGGGCGGGACGACCGACACCGGCCGCATCCGGGACTATATTCTGCGCAACTTCACGCAAGGGGTGGAGGTCGCCCGCAATGCCGCCGGGGCACCGATCCTCGACGTCAACGGCTATTACACCGGCCGCATCCTCGGCCTGCCCGAGGACGGGCTGGTCGATTTCCGGATCGGCACGCCGTTCAATTCGGACCAGACCGCGACGCTCGACGGCTTCGAGCTGGCGATTCAGCACAGCTTCTGGGAAACCGGCTTCGGCACGATCCTGAACTATACGATCGTGCGCGGCGACGCGAAGTTCAACAACGCGCTCGACCCCAATGTCGGGCAGTTCGCGCTGGCGGGCCTCAGCGACAGCGCCAACGCGGTGCTGTTCTACGACAAGAACGGGTTGCAGAGCCGCGTCGCATACAACTGGCGCGACAAGTTCTACGCCGGGGGCAATCCCAACCCGACCTATGTCGAAGCCTATGGCCAGATCGATGCGAGCATCAGCTACGAGTTCCGCAAGGGCCTGACCGTCTTCGCCGAAGCGATCAACCTGACCGGCGAAGGGCGGCGCGGCCATCGCCGCAACGAAAACTTCGTGACGTTCGCGCAGCCGGGTTTCGCGCGCTATACCGGCGGCGTCCGCTTCAGCTTCTGATGCGAAAGCGGTCCGGGGGCGGCGGCACGTTGCCGTCGCCCCGGCCAGGGAACGGGAAATGAGCGAGCGGATCAGGCGGATCGTGATCGTCGGCGGCGGCACCGCCGGCTGGCTGGCGGCGTGTCGCATCGCCGCCGCCGCCGACCCCCATGCCACCGATCCGCTGACCGTCACGCTGATCGAATCTCCCGACGTGCCGACGATCGGCGTCGGCGAGGGGACGTGGCCGACGATGCGCGGCACGCTGGCGAAGATCGGTATCGACGAGGCAACGTTCCTGCGCGCGGCCGATGCGAGCTTCAAGCAGGGCTCGCGCTTCGACGGATGGCGCAGCGGTGCGCCCGGCGACAGCTATTACCACCCCTTCACCGCGCCTGCCGACCTGTCCCCCGCCGACCTGCTGCGCGACTGGCAGCAGGGCAGCTTCGCCGCGCACGTCTCCGCGCAGCCGGCGGTGTGCGACGACCATCTCGCCCCGCGCCAGCCGGCGATGCCGCCCTATGCCGGGGCGCTCAATTATGGCTATCATCTCGATGCCGGCAAGCTGGCCGAGCTGCTGCGCGACACCGCCTGCGCCCGGCCGGGCGTGACCCATGTCCGCGACCATGTGACCGGCGTCGAGGCCGCGTCGAACGGCGACATCGCCGCCGTCGTCACCCGCACGGCGGGGAGGATCGCGGGCGACCTGTTCCTCGACTGCACCGGCCATGCCGCGCTGCTGATCGGCGGACATTACGGCATCGGCAGCATCGACCGTACCGACATCCTGTTCAACGACCGCGCGCTGGCGGTGCAGGTGCCGGTCGCCCCCGACAGCCCGATCGCGTCGCAGACCAACGCCACCGCGCACGATGCCGGCTGGATCTGGGACATCGGCCTGCCGTCGCGCCGCGGCGTGGGCTGCGTCTATGCCAGCACCTTCGCCAGCGACGACGAGGCCGCCGCCACGCTCGCCGCCTATCTCCGCCGCACCGCTGCCGGGGTCGATCCGGCAAGCCTCTCGTTCCGCCAGCTGCGCTTCCGCTCGGCACATCGCGAACGGTTCTGGCAGGACAACTGCCTCGCCATCGGCCTATCCGCAGGCTTCCTCGAACCGCTGGAGGCGTCGGCGATCGTCACGATCGAACTGTCGCTCGACGCGCTGCTCGACGGCTTCCCGACGGACCGGAGCGCGATGGTGCTGCACGCCCGCCGCTTCAACGCGCTGTTCCGCCACCGCTGGGACCGGATCGTCGATTTCCTGAAGCTCCATTATGTCCTGAGCGAGCGGGAAAGCCCCTATTGGCGCGCGCATCGCGATCCCGCCTCGATCCCGCCGGCGCTTGGCGATCTGCTGGCGCTGTGGCGGACGCAGCCGCCCTCGCCCGCCGACTTCACCCAGGCGAACGAGATTTTTCCGGCGGCCAGCCACCAATATGTGCTGTACGGCATGGGGATGACGCCCCCGCCCCCCGGCCTGCTGCGCCCCGACCGCCCCGATGCGGTGGCGGTGCTGCACCATATCCGTCAGCGCGCCCGTGCGCTGACCAGCAGCCTGCCGACGAACCGCGAATATCTGACCGCGCTCACCCGCGCCCCTGCCGAGGTTGCCCATGTCTGACCATCAGTTGCTGAACGTCGCCGCGCACCGCGACCTGCGCGTCCGGCGCGAACGATCGGCCGAGCTGGGCGACGCGGTGATGACCGCGCTGGTCGTGCCCGACGAGTTTCGGCAGGTGCAGGCAAGCTATCCGATCCTGTTCCGCCAGAACCGCGAACGCGACGGTTTCGTCGCGCTGGCGCTGTTCGGCTTCGACGCGGGCGAGAACCTGTTCCTCGAAGCCGACCGCTGGGACGCCCCCTATCTGCCGCTGTCGATCGATATCCAGCCGTTCCTGATCGGCGGCGCGCCCGGTGCCGACGCCACGCCAAAGGCCGTGGTCGACATGGCCAGCCCGCGCCTCGCCAGCGATGACGGCGTCCGGGTCTTCGATCGCGAAGGCCGCCCGTCGCCCTATCTCGACATCATCCTCGAACGGCTGGGGGCATTGGACGCGGGCTTTCGGGGGTCGGCGGCGTTCTTCGCCGCGCTCGACCGCTATCAGCTGCTCGAACCCTTCACGCTGGAAGTCACACTCGACAACGGCGCGACCAACCGGCTGGTCGGCTTCCACACGATCGCGGAGGAACGACTGGCCGAACTCGACGCCGCGACGCTGGGCAAGCTGAACGCCGACGGCCAACTGTTGCCGATCTACATGGCGGTCGCCTCGCTCGCCAACCTGCCCGCCCTGATCGCGCGCAAGAACCGTCGTGGCTGATCTGCCCGCCGTCGCCGAAGTGCAGGTGGCCGATGCCGCCGCGCTCGACCACCTGCTGCGCACCGCCACCGGGCCGTTCGTCGTCCGCGGCCTCGTCGCCGACTGGCCGCTGGTGCAGGCGGCAAGGCAATCGTCGCAGGCTGCCCGCGACTATCTGGTCACGCGGCACCGCGACGTGCCGTTCACCGTGTCGGTCGGACAGCCCGGCGGCGGCGGGCGGCTGTTCTACGACGACGCGATGCAAATGAACTTCGCCACGGTTCGCGCCAAGCTGCCCGATATCCTGGGGGAGATGGGCCGGGTCGAACAGGCCGCCGATCCGCGCGCCATCTACCTCGCCTCGATCGACATGCGCGGCTTTTTCGACGGGCTGGACGAGGCGAACCGGGTCGATCTGGGCAGCCGCGAACCGCTCGCCAGCATCTGGATCGGCACGCGCACCCGCATCGCCGCCCATAACGACCTGCCCGACAATCTCGCCTGCGTGGCGGCAGGCCGGCGGCGCTTCACGCTGTTCCCGCCCGACCAGTTCCGCAACCTGCATCTGGGACCGCTCGACAACACCCCCGCTGGACGCGCGGTGTCGATGGTCGATTTCAGCGCACCGGACGCCATCCGCCACCCGCGCTTCGCCGGGGCGCTGGCCCATGCGCAGGTCGCCGAGCTGGAACCGGGCGACGCGATCCACATTCCGGGACTGTGGTGGCATCATGTCGAAGGGCTGGCGCCGTTCAACATCCTCGTGAACTACTGGTGGCGCGATGCCCCGCGCTGGTTCGGCCAGCCGCAGGATGCGCTCCACCATGCGCTGCTCGCGATCCGCGACCTGCCGCCCGAACAAAAGCAGCACTGGCGCGAGGTGTTCGACCATTATGTCTTTGCCAACGACGATGGCGTGACCGCGCATATCCCGGCCGGCGGGCGCGGCGTGCTCGATCCGTTGACCGCCGAGAGTGCCGAGCGGCTGCGCAACTTCCTGCTGCGGCAGCTCGCCAAATGAACCCCGCGCCCACCCGCGTCGTCGTCGCCGGCGGCGGTACCGCCGGATGGATGGCGGCGGCGGCGATCGCGCGGATGATGGGCCGCACGGTCGAGGTCGTGCTGGTCGAATCCGAAGCGATCGGCACCGTCGGCGTCGGGGAATCGACCATCCCGCCGCTGGTCACCTACAACCGGCTGCTCGGCATCAACGAGGCCGAGTTCATGGCCGCCACGTCGGCGACCTTCAAGCTCGGCATCCTGTTCGACGGATGGAAGACCGCCGACAGTCGCTATTTCCATTCGTTCGGCACCACCGGGCGCGATCATTGGGCGGCAGGGTTCCAGCATTACTGGCTGAACGGACGGACACGCGGCCACGACCAGCCCTATGACGACTATTGCACCGAACTGGTCGCGGCGCTGCGGGGCAGGTTCGCGCATCTACCGGGCGATGCCACCAACTATGCCTATCAGCTCGATTCGGGACGCTACGCCCGGTTCCTGCGCACGATGGCCGAGCGCGACGGCACCACGCGGATCGAGGGGCGGATCGCGCGGGTCGAACTGGACGCGGAAACCGGCGATATCGCCGCGCTGCTGCTCGACGACGACCGGCGGGTGGCGGGCGACCTGTTCCTCGACTGCACCGGCTTTCGTGGCGTCCTGATCGAAGGGGCGCTGCACGCCGGCTATGACGACTGGACCCATTGGCTGCCCTGCGACGCGGCGATCGCGCTCCAGACCGAAAGCGTCGGCCCGCCGGTGCCCTACACCCGCGCGATGGCGCATGATGCCGGGTGGCAATGGCGCATCCCGTTGCAGCACCGGGTCGGCAACGGCATCGTCTATTGCAGCCGCTATCTCGATCGCGACGCCGCGCTCGGCCGGCTGACGAACAATGTCGAGGGCGCGGTGCTGACCGAACCCAATTTCCTGCGCTTCACCACCGGTGCCCGGCGGCGGCAATGGCATCGCAACTGCGTCGCCATCGGCCTGTCGGGCGGGTTCATGGAGCCGCTGGAATCGACCAGCATCCACCTGATCCAGCGCGCGGTGCTGCGGCTGGTCCGGCTGTTCCCGCAAGGGCGCATCAGCGCGGCCGACGTCGCCGAGTTCAACGACCAGCAGATGCAGGACATGGAGCAGATCCGCGACTTCCTGATCCTGCATTACAAGGTCACCGACCGCCGCGATTCGCCGTTCTGGCGGCAATGCGCCGACATGGACGTGCCCGACACGCTGGCGCAGAAGATCGACTTGTTCCGCCAGACCGGTCGGGTATTCCGCCGCAACGAGGAATTGTTCGGCGAGAATAGCTGGGTGCAGGTGATGATGGGGCAAGGGATCGTGCCGGAGCGGCATCACCCGCTGGCGGCGAAGCTGGGCGACGACGAAATCGACCGGCTGCTGTCGATGCTGCGCCGGCAGGTGACCGAGACGGTCGCGACGATGCCGCCGCACGGCGACTATGTCGCACGCTACTGCCCGGCGGATCGCGGCTGATGGCACCGCGTCGTCAGGGCGTGACGATCAAGCATGTCGCCGCCGATGCCGGGGTGTCGTTGCAGACGGTCAGCCGCGTCATCAACAACGAACCCAATGTCCGCCCGGAAATGGCGCGGCGGGTGCAGGAATCGATCGACCGGCTGGGCTATGTCCCGCTGATCGCGGCGCAGCGCATGGGCGGGTCGCGTTCGCGCCTGATCCTCGCGCTCAACGACCGCGACCGAACCATCTCCGGCTGGCAGAACCGCGAAGGCACCGACTGGGTCGACCAGATGCTGCTGGGTGGCATGCTGACGTGCAGCCCACACGGCTATCGCCTGATCCTCGAACTGGTCGACACGCATAGCGACCATATCGAACGCGAACTGTCCGCCGCGATCGGCGCGCTCCAGCCCGACGGCGTGATCCTGACCCCGCCGCATTCGCAGGACCCGCTGATCCTGAACCTGCTCGCCAGGCGCGGGATCAGCATCGCGCGGATCGGGTCGCGGGTGCCCGGCCCCGGCTTCTCGCTGACGATGGGGGACGATGCCGCGGCGCAGATGGTGACCGAACATCTGGTCGGGCTGGGCCATCGTCGCATCGGGTTCATCGAAGGCGCGCCGGACTACGAACTGAGCGGCTGGCGCATCGCGGGGTGGCGCGCGGCGATGGCGGCGGCGGGGCTGGCCGACGACCTGATCCAGCCGGGCGATTTCGGCTATGAATCCGGCCATGCCGCGGCCACCGCGCTGCTCGACGCCGCCGATCCGCCGACCGCGATCATCGCCAGCAGCGACCAGATGGCGATGGCGACGCTGACGCTGGCGAAGGAACGCGGGCTGGGGGTGCCGGACGACCTGTCGATCGTCAGCTTCGACGACACGCCCATCGTCCGCTTCGCCCAACCGCCGCTGACCGCGGTGACGCAGCCGATTGCAGAAGTTGCCGCACGCGCGGTAGAACGCATCATCGCCGAACAGCGCGACACCCTGCCCGCCGCCGAACCGGTATCGGTCGCCGCCGCCCTCAACCTGCGCGCCTCCACCGCTCCGCCACCCGTCAGGGTCTGATCCGCTGATGCGGAAACGTCACCCCAGCGAAGGCTGGGGTGACGTGCGGGGCACGGGACAACCGAACCCCCCGGCAAATAATTTCCTGCTATACGCCAGCTATACGGCTTTGCCGCCGATCGCTCTCGAATTGCTACGCGCCACGGGCCTAATCGCCCACCCCTGAAGGCACCGCCACGCGGCGGTCGCCGTATCCAGGGGTGATAGCATGAGGTTCCGTCCCGCGGCCGTTACGGTCGCATTCCTTCTCTGTCCGGTCGCCGCGATGGCGCAGGAGGCGCCGGCCGAACCCGACGCGCCGAGCGCCGTCACCATCAGCGGATCGGCGGCGATCGCATCCGATTACCGCTTCCGCGGCGTATCGCAATCCGATGGGGACATGGCGGTGCAGGGCGGCATCACCCTCGCCCATGACAGCGGCGGCTATGTCGGCATCTGGGCGTCGAACCTCGCCGGATGGGGCACGTTCGGCGGCGCGAACGTGGAACTGGACCTGATCGAGGGGTACAGGGCGAAGCTGTCCGACAACGCGACGCTCGACGTCGGGCTGACATGGTATCTGTACCCGGGCGGCGCCGACAAGACCGACTTCGCCGAACCCTATGCCAAGCTGACCGGCACCGCCGGCCCCGCGACGCTGACCGCGGGCGCGGCCTATGCCCCGAAACAGGAAGCGCTCGGCCGCTGGTATCGCAACGGCACCAGCGCGGCGAACGGCAGCTACCGGCCGGGTGCGAAGGACGACAACCTCTATCTCTGGGGCGACGGCGCCTATGCCGTCGCCGGCACGCCGATCACCGCCAGGGCGCATATCGGCCATGGCCGGGGACAGGACGGCCTCGGCCCCAATGCGACCGCGGTGTCGCCGACCGGATCCTACTGGGACTGGTCGATCGGGGCGGACGTCGCCTACCGCAACCTGACGCTGAACCTGTCGTGGGTCGATACCGACATATCGGACGGCGACGCCGCCTATCTGCGGCCCAGCTTCAGCCGCGGGCAGGACGGTTCGGGCAACATCGCCGGCAGCACGCTTCTCGCGTCGCTGACCGCCGCGTTCTGAGCGGGGAGCGGCACGATGGATGACGTCCTGTGGATCCTGTTCATGCTCGGGCTGCTGGCGACGACGCTCGCCTATGCCCGCCTGATCGACAATGCGTGAGGTGATGCGATGACCCTCGACCTCTGGCTGGCGGCCGTCGCCGCCTTCGGCCTGCTCGTCTATCTCGTGGCGGTCCTGATCCGCCCCGAACGCTTCTGAACGGAGGCACCCATGACCCTTGCCGGATGGGCCCTGATACTGGGCTTCGTCGCGATCCTGATCGCGCTCACCAAACCCGTCGGCCTGTGGCTGTTCGCCTTGTACGAAGGCCGCCGCACGCCGCTCCACCTCGTGCTCGGCCCCGTCGAGCGCAGCTTCTACCGACTGTCGGGCATCGACCCGCAGGTCGAGCAGTCGTGGCGGCGCTACGCGCTGCACATGCTGCTGTTCAATGCGATGCTGATGGCCTTCACCTACGCCGTGTTGCGGCTGCAGGGCGTGCTGCCCGGCAATCCGCAGGGGCTGCCCGGCCTGTCGCCGCACCTCGCGTTCAACACCGCGATCAGCTTCACCGCCAATACCAACTGGCAGAGCTATGCCGGTGAATCGACGATGTCGAACCTCAGCCAGATGCTGGGGCTGACCATCCACAATTTCCTGTCGGCGGCGACCGGCATCGCGCTCGCCTTCGCGCTGTTCCGCGGCTTTGCCCGGCGACAGGCGCAGACGATCGGCAATTTCTGGGCCGACATGACGCGGGTAACGCTGTACCTGCTACTGCCCCTCGCCATCGCCTACGCGCTGTTCCTGATCGCCAGCGGCGTGCCGCAGACGATGGCAGGCGTGGTCGACGTGACGACGCTGGAGGGGTCGAAGCAGTCGCTGCTGCTCGGCCCCGTCGCCAGCCAGGAAGCGGTCAAGATGCTCGGCACCAATGGTGGTGGCTTCTTCAATGCCAATTCGGCGCACCCGTTCGAAAACCCGACCGCGCTGACCAATCTGGTCCAGATGCTGTCGATCTTCCTGATCGGCTTCGGCCTGACCTGGACCTTCGGCAAGGCGGTGGGCAATCCGCGTCAGGGCTGGGCGATCCTCGCGGCGATGACGTTCCTGTTCCTCGCCGGCGTCACCGTCACCTACTGGCAGGAGGCGGCCGGCAATCCGGTACTGCACGCGCTGGGCACCGCCGGCGGAAATATGGAGGGCAAGGAGGTCCGCTTCGGCGTCGCCGCCTCCGCGCTGTTCTCGGTCGTCACCACCGCCGCCTCGTGCGGCGCGGTCAACGCGATGCACGACAGCTTCACCTCGCTCGGCGGCATGATCCCGCTGTTCAACATGCAGCTGGGCGAGGTCGTGATCGGCGGCGTGGGCGCGGGCATCTACGGCTTCCTGCTGTTCGCGATCCTTACGGTGTTCGTCGCAGGGCTGATGGTCGGCCGCACGCCCGAATATGTCGGCAAGAAGATCGAAGCGCGGGAGGTCAAGCTCGCCGTCCTCGCCATCGCCGTCCTGCCGCTGATGATCCTCGGCTTCACGTCGCTGTCGTCGGTGCTCGAACAGGGGCTGGCGGGGCCGCTGAACAAGGGGCCGCACGGCTTTTCCGAGATCCTCTACGCCTTCACCAGCGCGGTCGCGAACAACGGATCGGCCTTTGCCGGCCTGACCGCCAACACGCCTTATTACAACGGCCTGATGGGCGTCGCGATGTGGATCGGCCGGTTCTTCATCATCGTGCCGATGCTGGCGATCGCCGGCAGCCTGGCGGCCAAGCGCTACACGCCGGAAAGCGCAGGCTCGTTCCCGACGACCGGCGCGCTGTGGGTGGGACTGCTGGTCGGCATCATCCTGATCGTCGGCGGCCTCACCTTCCTGCCGAGCCTCGCGCTCGGTCCCATCGCCGATCATCTCGCGATGATCCGCGGCCAATCGTTCTGACAAGGGGGCCATCGTGGCGAAGACCCAATCGCAAAGCCTGTTCACGGCCGACCTTGTGTTGCCGGCGTGCCGGGCGTCGTTCGCAAAGCTCAACCCCGCCGAACTGATCCGCAACCCGGTGATGTTCGTCACCGCCGCCGTCGCGGCATTGATGACGGTCCTGCTGGTGGTCGGACAGGACGACCTGACCATCGGCTTCAAGCTGCAACTGGTCGTGTGGCTGTGGCTGACGGTGCTGTTCGGCACCTTTGCCGAGGCGCTGGCCGAAGGGCGCGGCAAGGCGCAGGCCGCCTCGCTGCGCGCGGCCAAGGCCGAACTGATCGCCAAACGGCTGATCGGCGACGGCCCGCACCACGACAGCGTCCCCGCGAGCCAGCTGACGGTCGGCGACGTCGTGCTGGTCGGCACCGGCGACCTGATCCCGTCCGATGGCGAAGTGATCGCCGGGGTGGCTTCGGTCAACGAAGCCGCGATTACCGGCGAAAGCGCGCCGGTGATCCGCGAGGCGGGCGGCGATCGCTCCGCCGTCACTGCCGGCACCCGTGTCATCTCCGATGAAATCCGCGTCCGGGTGACGGTGGAGCCGGGCAAGGGCTTCCTCGACCGCATGATCGCGCTGGTCGAGGGGGCGGAGCGGCAGAAGACGCCGAACGAGGTCGCGCTGACGCTGCTGCTGGTGGGGCTCACGATCATCTTCCTGATCGCGGTCGCGACCATTCCGGGGTTTGCGTCCTATGCCGGCGGCAGCATCCCGGTCGCGGTGCTGGCGGCGTTGCTCATCACGCTGATCCCCACCACCATCGCCGCATTGCTGTCGGCGATCGGCATTGCCGGCATGGACCGGCTGGTCCGCTTCAACGTGCTCGCCAAGTCGGGCCGTGCGGTCGAGGCGGCGGGCGATGTCGACGTGCTGCTGCTCGACAAGACCGGCACGATCACCATCGGCGACCGGCAGGCGAGCGAGTTCCGCGCGGTCGGCGGCGCTGGCGAGGCCGAACTCGCCGAGGCCGCGCTGCTCGCCAGCCTCGCCGATGAAACGCCCGAGGGCCGCTCGATCGTCGTGCTGGCGAAGGAACGCTTCGCGCTGCAACGCGCGATGCCCGCCGATGCGGAGGTGATCCCGTTCACCGCGCAGACCCGCGTGTCGGGCATCCGCATCGGCGACATGCTGGTGCAGAAGGGCGCGGTCGATTCGATCCTGCGCGCCCATCCCGGATCGGGCGAGACCGCCGCCGCCACCGAGCTGCGCCGCGTGACCGACGAGATCGCCCGCGCCGGCGGCACGCCGCTGGCGGTCGCCTGTAACGGTCGTCTGCTCGGCGCGATCTTCCTGAAGGATGTGGTGAAGGCCGGCATCCGCGAACGCTTCGGCGAACTGCGCGCGATGGGCATCCGCACGGTGATGATTACCGGCGACACCCCCCTCACCGCCGCCGCCATCGCTGCCGAGGCCGGGGTCGACGACTTCCTCGCGCAGGCGACGCCGGAGGACAAGCTGGCACTGATCCGCAAGGAACAGCAGGGCGGCAAGCTGGTCGCGATGTGCGGCGACGGCACCAACGACGCCCCTGCCCTCGCCCAGGCCGATGTCGGCGTGGCGATGAACACGGGCACGCAGGCGGCGCGCGAGGCGGGCAACATGGTCGACCTCGACAGCGATCCCACCAAGCTGATCGAGGTCGTGGGGCTGGGCAAGCAGCTGCTGATGACCCGCGGTGCGCTCACCACCTTCTCGGTCGCCAACGATGTCGCCAAATATTTCGCGATCATCCCGGCGATGTTCGTAACGCTCTATCCGGGTCTGGGGGTGCTCAACGTCATGGGGCTGGCCACACCCGAAAGCGCGATCCTGTCGGCGATCATCTTCAACGCGCTCATCATCCCGCTGCTCGTGCCGCTGGCGCTCAAGGGCGTGGCGTATCGCCCCATGGCGGCCGGGCCCCTGCTCGCTCGCAACCTCGCCGTCTACGGCCTCGGCGGCCTCATCGCGCCGTTCATCGGCATCAAGATCATCGACCTGCTGGTCGGTGGCCTCGGCCTCGCATAAGGAACATCATCATGGGCAAAGACCTCTCGTCCGCGCTGCGTCCCGTCATCGTGATGACGATCCTGTTCACAGCCTTGCTCGGCATCGGCTATCCGCTGGCGATGACCGGGCTCGGCCAGCTGTTGTTCCCCGCACAGGCCAATGGCAGCCTCGTCCGCGGCTCCGATGGCGCGGTGATCGGGTCGGGCGTCGTCGGACAGGCCTTCGTCACCGACCGCTATTTCCAGAC
Organism: Sphingomonas sp. 2R-10; assembly: GCF_030062225.1. Lineage (NCBI taxonomy): Bacteria > Pseudomonadati > Pseudomonadota > Alphaproteobacteria > Sphingomonadales > Sphingomonadaceae > Sphingomonas > Sphingomonas sp. 2R-10. Next base: position 42,186 of record NZ_JASCXF010000012.1, on the reverse strand, counting down.
GCGTCCGTCCGCCGCCGGCAAGGGCTATGACGGCCTCGCCTCGTCGGGCTCCAACCTCGGCCCGACCAGCAGGGCGCTGGTCGACCGGGTGACGGGCGACGTCGAGCGGGCGCGTGCGCAAGGCGTCACCGGTCCGCTCCCCGCCGATCTGGTGACCGCCAGCGGATCGGGGCTCGACCCCGATCTGTCGCCTGCTTCGGCACAGGCACAGGTCGCCCGCATCGCCCGCGTCCGCGGCATCCCATCCGGGCGCGTGCGGACGCTGGTCGTTGAGCACACCGAAACCTCGCTGTTCGGCGATCCGCACGTCAACGTGCTGGCGCTCAACCGCGCGCTAGACGCGCTGCGCTGAACCGATGCAGCCACGCCGTCCCGATCCCGAAGCGCTGTTGCGCGCGGCGGCGCAGGAAGGACGGGGGCGGCTGAAGATCTTCCTCGGTGCCGCGCCGGGGGTCGGCAAGACCTGTGAAATGCTGTCGGAGGGCATGGCCCGCCGCCGCGACGGGGTCGACGTCGTCATCGGCGTGGTCGAAACGCACGGCCGCACCGAGACCGAGGCGCTGACCCGTGGCCACGAAATCGTGCCGCGCCGCGAGGTCGCGTACGAAGGCCGGACCCTGCGGGAGATGGACCTCGACGCGATCCTCGCCCGCGCGCCGCGGCTGGTGCTGGTCGACGAGCTCGCCCACACCAATGCGCCGGGCAGCCGCCATCCGAAGCGGCATCAGGATGTCGCCGAGCTGCTCGCCGCCGGGATCGACGTCTATTCGACGGTCAATATCCAGCACGTCGAGAGCCTGAACGACGTCGTCGCCAGCTTCACCCGCGTCCGGGTCCGCGAAACCGTCCCCGACAGCGTGTTCGAAACGGCGGAGATCGAGGTCGTCGACATCCCGCCCGACGAACTGATCGAGCGGTTGAAGGCGGGCAAGGTCTATCTCCCGCAGGAAGCGACCCGTGCGCTCGGCCATTTCTTCTCCAAATCCAACCTGTCGGCGCTGCGCGAACTGGCGCTGCGGCGCGCGGCGCAGGCGGTCGATGCACGGATGCTCGACGACGTCCGCGCGCTGGGCCTGGGCGGGACATGGGCGGGCGGCGACCGCATCGTCGTGGCGATCAACGAACTGCCCGGCTGCGACGCGCTGGTCCGTGCCGCCAAGCGGGTCGCCGACGGCCTGCGGGGCCCGTGGACCGCGCTGTTCGTCGACACCCCGCGCACCGCCCAGTTCACCGACGAAGACCATGCCCGTCTCGCCGCGACCATGACGCTGGCCGCACAGCTGGGCGCCGCCGTCGCCACCGTCCCCGCCCCCAATGCCGTGGAGGGTATCCAGTCGTTCCTGACCGACGCCCGCGCCACGCAGCTGGTGATCGGCAAGTCGCACCGCTCGCGCTGGTTCGAACTGCGCCACGGGTCGGTAGTCGATCGGCTGATCCGCGACACACCCGGCGTCACGGTCCACGTCCTGCCGATGCCCGCCGCGTCCGATGCCGGCCGCGTGGCCGGTCGTCGCCATCGCCAGCCGGGCACGCCGGTCGGATATGCGGTGACGACCTTCCTCGTCGCCGCGATCACCGGCATCGCCACCGCGCTGTTCCACATCCTCGACCTCGGCAACGTCGCGCTGCTGTACCTGTTGCCGGTGATGGTCGCCGCCAGCCTGTACGGGCTGCGCACCGGCCTCTACGCCGGCCTCGTCTCCAGCCTCGCCTACAACTTCTTCTTCCTGCCGCCGGTCGGCACGTTCAGCGTGAACAATCCTGAGAATATCCTCTCGGTCTTCGTGCTGCTCGGCATCGCCTTCGCCACCAGCCAGCTGACCGGCCGCGTCCGGGCACAGGCCGACCTTGCGACCGCCGGCGCGCGGACCAACGCCACGCTCGCCGGGTTCGTGCGCCAGATCGCCGCCGTCAACGACCGCGACGTGGCGGCACAGATGATCTGCGACGATCTGCGCCGGCTGTTGCAGGTGCAGGTCGTGCTGCTGTCCGCCGCGCCCGGCGGGTCGCTCGACGTGCTCGCCGCCAGCGACCCCGGCTACCGGCTCGACACGATGGACCTCGCCGCGGCCCGGTGGGCGTTCGACACCGGATCGCCCGCCGGCAAGGGATCGGGCACGCTCGCCGCGTCCGAATGGCTGTTCCAGCCGCTCAAGGTGGGCGACCGGGTGTTGGGCGTCCTCGGCGTCGCGAACGAAGCGGGCGGCGATCCGGTGCGGGCCGACCGCCTGCCGCTGCTCAGCAGCCTGGTCGATCAGTCGGCGCTGGTGCTCGAACGGCTGCGCTTGCAGGCGGAGATGCGCGACGTCGATGTCGTGCGCACCCGCGACCGGCTGCGCGCGGCGCTGCTGTCCTCGGTCAGCCACGACCTGCGCACCCCGCTGACCGCTGTCATCGCCGCCGCCGCACAGCTGCGCGACGGCGCCACCCCCGAACTGATCGGCACGATCGAGAGCGAGGCGGCACGCCTCAACCGCTTCGTCGCCAACCTGCTCGACATGGCGCGGGTCGAGGCCGGCGCACTGAAGCTGAACGTCGAGGCGACCGACCTCGGCGACGCGGTCGCCGGTGCTGCCCATGATGCCCGGCGCGCGCTGGAGGGGCACGACGTGCGCCTCGACGTGCCGCCCGACCTGCCGCTGGTGCGCGTCGATCCGCAGCTGCTGCACCATTGCCTCCTCAACCTGCTCGACAATGCCGGCCGCTATGGCGATCCGGGGACCGGGATCGTGGTGGAGGGGCGCAACCGCTTCGGCGAACTGCGCCTCGCCGTCCTCGACCATGGCCCCGGCCTGCCGCCGGGACGCGAGGGCGAAGTGTTCGAAACCTTCCGCCGGCTCGAAGGGTCGGATCGCGTCGCCGGCGGCACCGGCCTCGGCCTCGCCATCGTCAAGGCCTTTGCCGAAGCCATGGGGCTGGACGTAGAGGCCGGCAACCGCGCAGATACCAGCGGTGCCGCCTTCACCCTGATCTTCCCCGCCGCGCTGATCGTCCGCGATCCCCTGCCCGAAAGCCTCGCCTGACATGCCCGCCCGGATTCTCGTCGTCGACGACGACGCCGCCATTCGCCGCCTGCTGCGCAACACGCTGGTACGCGCGGGCCATGACGTGATCGAGGCGGGCGATGGCAGGACCGCGCTGCGCCACGCGGCGGCCGGGCATCCCGATGCGGTACTACTCGACCTAGGCCTGCCCGACCGTGACGGGCTCGGCCTGATCCCCTTGCTTCGCGCGGCGGGCGAAGCGGTGATCCTCGTCGTCTCCGCCCGCGACGCGGTGGAGGAAAAGGTGACCGCGCTCGACCTCGGCGCCGACGATTTCGTGACCAAGCCGTTCGACACCGACGAACTGCTCGCGCGGCTGCGCGTGGCGTTGCGCCACCGCGAACGCTCCGGGGCACCGCCGCACATCGTCCGCCGCGGCGACCTGACCATCGACTTCGACACCCGTACCGTGCGCCGCGGCGACACCGACCTGCATCTGACCCGCAAGGAATATGACGTGCTGGGCCTGCTCGCCCGCCATATTGGTCGCGTCGTCACCCATGATCGCATCCTCACCACCTGCTGGAGCGGCGGCGAGGACCCGCGCATCGAATATCTGCGCATCATCATCCGCAACCTTCGCCAGAAGCTGGAGCCGCCGGGCGCGATCGGCAGCGTGATCGCCAACGAACTCGGCGTCGGCTACCGCCTGCGCGCCGACGGATAGCTGCGCGACCGGTATCGACAAACGCCGGGGACGCTGCGATTGTGAACGTTCATCCGTTCAGAAAGTCCCCGATGCACGTCCTTCGTCGTCCCGCGCTGCTGCTCGGCACCGCCCTGCTCGCCATTGCCGCCCCCGCCCTCGCCCAGACGACCAACAACGCGCCCAAAGCTGCCGCCGGACCCACCGACGGCCCGCAGCAGCGCCCGTGGATGAACCCGGCGCTGGACTCGTCCGCGCGAACCGAGCTGGTGCTCAGGGAGATGACGCTCGACGAGAAGCTGCAGCTGACCTTCGGCTATTTCTCGACCACGGCCGAATGGCAGCGCAGCCCGATCAAGAACTGGCAGATGCCCAGGGACGGCCTGCCCGATTCCGCCGGCATCGTCCCCGGCATCCCGCGCCTTGGCATCCCCAGCCAGTGGCAGACCGATGCCGGTATCGGCGTCGCTACCCAGCGCAGCGCCACGCCGCGGCTGCGCACCTCGCTTCCGTCGGGCATCGCCACCGCCGCGACGTGGAACCCCGACCTTGCCGAAGCGGGCGGCGCGATGATCGGGAACGAGGCGTATCTGTCGGGCTTCAACGTCCAGCTCGCCGGCGGCATGAACCTGATGCGCGAACCGCGCAACGGGCGGAACTTCGAATATGGCGGAGAGGACCCGCTGCTCGCCGGCATAATCACCGGTCGCGAGATCAAGGGCATCCAGTCGCAGAACGTCGTGTCGACGATGAAGCACTTCGCTTTCAACGGGCAGGAGACGAACCGCTTCAACATCGACCACCGCATCGGCGAACAGGCCGCGCGCCAGTCGGACCTGCTGGCGTTCGAGATCGCGCTGGAAACCGGCAATCCGGGATCGGTGATGTGCGCCTATAACCGCGTCAACGGCTTCTACGCGTGCGAGAATGACTGGCTGCTCAACCAGACGCTGAAGCAGGACTGGGGCTACAAGGGGTTCGTCATGTCGGACTGGGGCGCGACCCATTCGACGACGCAGGCCGCCAATTCCGGGCTCGACCAGCAATCGGGCTGGGCATTCGATCGCTCGCCCTATTTCGCCGACGCGCTGCGCGAGGCGGTGAACAACGGCTATGTGTCGCAGGATCGCGCGACCGACATGGCCCGCCGTATCCTGTGGGCGATGTTCGACAACGGCCTGTTCGACAGGCCGGTGGCGGGCGACCGCGCGACGACGATCGATTATGCCGCCCACGCCGCCGTCACCCGCGCGGATGCCGAAGAAGGCATCGTCCTGCTGAAGAACAGCGCCGGGCTCCTGCCGCTCGCCGGCACCGCCAGATCGATCCTGCTGATCGGCGCACACGCCGATGTCGGCGTCCTGTCGGGTGGCGGGTCGAGCCAGGTCTATCCCCACGGCGGCCCGGTCAACGGCCTTGCCGTCCCCGACGAGTTTCCCGGCGGCTTTCCCGGCCCCAGGCTCTACCACCCGTCTTCACCGATGAAGGCGTTGCAGGCCCGCACCCGCGCGACGGTCACCTATCTCGATGGCAAGGACGCCAAGGCAGCGGCAGCGGCAGCGCGCAAGGCCGATGTCGTGATCGTGTTCGGCGAACAATGGACCGGCGAATCGATCGATGCGCCGGACCTGAACCTGCCCGACAACCAGGACGCGCTGATCGACGCCGTCGCGCGCGCCAACAAGCGGACGGTGGTCGTGCTCGAAGCCGGCGGCCCGGTGCTGATGCCGTGGCTGGGCAAGGTCGGCGCGGTGCTGGCGGCATGGTATCCGGGCACCTCGGGCGGCGAGGCGATCGCCCGCGTGCTGACCGGTGAGGTCAATCCCTCGGGCCACCTCCCCGCGACCTTCCCCGCCGCGCTGTCGCAGTTGCCGCGTCCGGTGATCGAGGGCGATCCAAAGCTCGACCGCGATTCGCATCCGATGGGCAATTACGACATCGAAGGGGCGGCGGTCGGGTACAAATGGTTCGACCGCACCGGCGCCAGGCCGCTGTTCCCGTTCGGTCATGGCCTGTCCTATACCAGCTTCGCGCTGCACGGCCTGACCGCGACACCGGCCGGCAAGACCGTGCAGGCGCGCTTTACCATCACCAACACCGGCAAGGTCCGCGGCAAGGGGCTGGCACAGCTCTACGTCGCCGGTACCGGTTGGGAAGCGCCCAAGCGGCTAGGCGGTTTCTCGAAGGTCGATCTGGCACCGGGCGAGAGCCGGACGATCAGCCTGACGATCGATCCCCGGTTGCTGGCGACGTTCGACAGCACGACCCGCGGCTGGAAGATCGCGGGCGGCGATTATCAACTGCTGCTGGCGCATTCCGCGACCGATATCGCCCGGCGGGCGACCGTGCGTCTCGCCGCGACTACGCTCGACAAGCGCGGGCGCTGACCCACGGCCGGGTATCCCAAAAACTGGCATCCTCGGCTCGTCCAACGCAAGCTCGTCACTCCCGCGACGGCGGGAGTCCATACACGCTGATGTCACGGCTCCGGTCGAAACGTCAGCGGCTATGGATTCCCGTCTTCGCAGGAATGACCAGCATATTGCCGTAAACGACAAAAGGGCCGCGGCAGCAAACGCCACCGCGGCCCTTTCCGGAACGTTCGAAGCGGCGTTCTGCCGCTAGCGCGTTACTTCTTGCCGAGCGAGAGACCGCCGAAACGCTTGTTGAAGCGTGCGACCTGACCACCCGAATCCAGCATCTGGCCGCGGCCGCCGGTCCATGCCGGGTGCGCCAGCGGATCGATGTCCAGCGTCATCAGATCGCCTTCCTTGCCCCAAGTCGAGCGGGTTTCGAACACCGTGCCATCGGTCATCTGGACCTTGATGGTGTGGTAGTCGGGGTGCGTCTCTTTCTTCATCGGTCTTCTCCACAAGCGGCTGGTTCCGACCAGCCCTGGAACAGGAAGGCGCGCCCGTACACGGACGCGCCCGGAAAGGCAATGTTGCCGCGACCGATCAGCCCTTGGGCGGATCGGCGATCATCGCGGTGAACTCGCACTCGGCGGCAAGCTCGCCGTCGATCCGCGCTTTCCCCGCGAACTTGCAGACCCGCGCCCGCTTTTGCAGGAACTCCGCTTCCAGCGTCAGCAGCACGCCGGGTTCGACCGGCTTGCGGAACTTCACGCCGTCGATCGACATGAAATATACCAGCTTGCCCGACCCGGCGAGGCCCAGGCTCTCGACCGCGAGGATCCCGGCGGCCTGCGCCAGCGCCTCGACGATCAGCACGCCCGGCATGATCGGACGACCCGGGAAATGCCCCTGGAAGAAGCTCTCGTTGATCGTCACCGCCTTGATCGCGGTGATCGACCGGTCGGGAACGAGTTCCGCGACACGGTCGACCAGCAACATGGGATAGCGATGCGGGATCGACGCCATCACGCGCGTGATGTCGAGCGGTCCGATCGAAGTCGCTTCCCCGTCCATGTGTCAGCGACCCGTCGGGGCCGGACGTGCGCCTGCGGCCGGGCGCGTACCGGCAGCGGCCGGTGCGGCTGCCGCCGGGGCAGCCTGTGCCGGGGCGGTCACGCTGACGCTCGGCAGCTGCGAGTTGAGCGAGGCCAGCACCGCGTCGGTGATCTCGGTCGCCGGCGCGTTGTAGAAGCTGCTGCCCTTGTCGACGGCCAGCGTCGCGCCGCGCTGCTGCGCGATCTGGCTGATGATCGGGCCGAGGCGGGTGCCGATCTGCTCGCGAACATAGGCGATGTTGCGCTGGACCTGCTGTTCCTGCTGGCCGATCTGCTGCTGCGCCTGCTGCTGGCGCTGTTCGAAGGTGCGGATGCGCGTCTGGAGCGCGGCGTCCGGCGTGCCCTTGGCGGCGGTGACGGCGGTCTGCAGCGACTGCGCTTCGGTCTGGAGCGGCTGGCCGAGCGAGGTCGCGAGCGACTGGAGCTGGGTGCGCTGTGCCTGCAACTGCGTGGTCGCCGCCTTGCACGCGTTGCAGTCGCGGAAGATCCGCTCGGAATCGACGACGGCGATCTTGGCGTCGGGCAGCGCCTGCGCGAAGGCCGGCGCGGTCGGAAGGGCAAAGACGAATGCGGCAACAGCCGCCTTGGTGAAGCTACGCATCAGAATTGGGTTCCTACGTTGAAAGTGATGAGTTTCTTGTCGTCGCCGGGCTGGCTCAGCAACGCCTTGGCAAGGTCGATGCGCAGCGGGCCGAACGGCGAATTCCAGTTGACGCCGATACCGATCGACAGACGCGGCCGGGCAGAGTCGCCGAGGAACTGTTCGAGGAACGGCTGCGTCGTGTTGACGGCGATAGCGTTGGTCTCACCGCCTGCGCAGGTGCCGCCCACCGTCGCCGAATAGCCGACCGAGCAGGTCGTCTGGCGGAACGCGGCCTGACCCGACGCGTCGGTGAACTGGTTGTTGTACAACTGCAGCCCGTTGATCGTCGCACGCTGCGTGAACGGCAGCAGCGAGGGCGAGCCATCCTTGTTGAACTGAAACGTCCCGTCGGCGTTGCGCGCCTGTTCGAACGCCACGGTCGGCCGCGGCCGGGTGACGCCGAACAGCGCGCCGGCCTGGATGAAGACCGACGGCCGCAGTCCCAGTTCGGCGATGCCCGAACCGAGCGGCGGTTCGAGTTCGATCTTGCCGAGATAATAGGCCTTACCGCCCAGCGGATCGTTCAGCACCTGGTCGCGCGCGGTGACCAGCGTCTGGTCACCGCCGGCGACCGAACCGCTATATTGCTGCCGCTGGATGCGCGGACCGACGCCGCGGATGTCGAACCCGCGGAACTGCGGCTCGCCCAGATAGAAGCGGTCGACGATGCGAACCGGGTCGATTCCGTTGCCCGGGCTCTTTTGCAGCGAGTGGATGTATCCGCCCTCGACCCCGGCCGACAGGATGAACCCGCCGACGTTCCAGTATTTGTCGAAATCGCCGCGCACCCGCGCGAAGCGCACGTCCCCGCCCAGACCGGCAAAGTCGAGTCCGGTCACCAGCCGTTGTCCGCGCGACGGCCGCAGGCGGTTGTTGAGGTTGTCGAAGATCAGGTTCGCACCGACCATGCTGGTCAGGCGGTTGCCAATCGAGTCGCACAGATAGCGTCCGGCCCGCAGCGGGTCGCAGACGCCGTTGGTGTAATACTGACCTTCGTCGAGGGTCACGTCGTCCTGGCTCAGCTGATAGCGGCCCGACAACGTCCAGAATTCAGTCAGCGGGACGCTGGCGACCACCTGTCCGCCGGTCGAAACCTGCGAATAGAGCGAGTTGCGACCGGTGCCGAGGAAGTTGAACGAATTGAGGTCGCGACGGAAGATCGTGCCGCCCAGCGCGATGTTCTTGTCGAACAGATAGGGTTCGGTGAAGCCCAGTTCGATCGACTTCTGATAGGTCGAATAGTTGACGCTCGCCTGAAGGTCCTGCCCCTTGCCGCGGAAGTTGCGCTGGCGGATCGATGCCTGGATAATGAAGCGCTCGAGGCTGGAGAAGCCGGCCGACAGCGTCAGTTCGCCGGTCGACTTTTCCTCGACGTTCGCGGCCAGCACGATGCGGTCGGGCGACGAGCCTTCCTTGCGCTCGATCTCGAATTTGTCCTGGAAATAGCCGAGCGAGTTGATGCGGTCCTGCGACCGCTTGATCAGGAACGCGTTGAACGCGTCGCCCTCCGCGACGCGGAATTCGCGGCGGATGACGCGGTCCTGCGTCTGGGTATTGCCGGTAATGTCGATCTTCTCGACATAGGTCCGGTTGGCTTCGTTCAGGAAGAACGTGATCGCCATCGTGTGGTTTTCGCGATCGGGCACGAATTCCGGACGGACGTCGGTAAAGGCATAACCGAACAGGCCGGCATATTCGCTCAGCTGGTCGACGGTGTCCTCGACCTGCTTGGCGTTGTACCAATCGCCCTTCTTCATCGGCAGCGTCTTGGTCAGCGAGGCGTTGTCGAAGTCGCGGATCGCGCTTTCTACGCCCACGTCCCCGAACTTGTAGCGATCGCCTTCCTCCACCACGTACGTGATGATGAAATCTTCCTTGTCCGGCGTCAGTTCGGCAACCGCCGAGATGACGCGGAAATCGGCATAGCCGTTGGTCAGGTAGAACTGGCGCAGCTTCTGCTGGTCATAGGCCAGACGATCCTGATCGTAGCTGGTCGCGGAGCTGAAGATGCGCCACGGCCGCGATTCCTTCGTCGCCATCTCGCTGCGCAGGTCGCTGTCGCTGAACACCTCGTTGCCGAGGATGTTGATCTGGCGGACCTTGGACTTGGCACCTTCCTGAATCTCGAAGATCACGTCGACGCGGTTCTGGTCGAGCATGACCATCTTGGGCTCGACATTCGCGGCGAAGCGGCCCTGGCGGCGGTACAGCTCGACGATGCGGGCGATGTCGGCACGAACGGCGGTGCGGGTGAAGATCTGCCGCGGCGCGAGCTTGATCTCCTTGGTGATCTTGTCGTCCTTCAGCCGCTTGTTGCCCTCCAGCACCACGCGGTTGATGATCGGGTTCTCGCGCACGCGGACGATGATGTCGCCCGTCTCGACACCCTCGATCGTGACGTCGGCCAGCAGGTCCGACGCCAGCAGGTCCTTGATCGCCTGATCGAGCGTTTCCGCGGTGTACGGAATGCCGACGCGCAGCTTGGTATAGGACAGCACCGTGTCGGGCTCGATCCGCTGCGACCCCTCGACGCGCAGCGACCGGATGGTACGCACCGGGGTGGCGGGCACCGCAGGGGCCTGTGCCGCCGGTGTCTGCGGGGCCGGGGCGGCGGCGGGCGCGGTCCGGGCCTGCGCGAACGCCGTCGTGCTCGAGAGCATCGTGCCCGCGAGCAGCGCGACACCGCGCACGCCAAAAATCGAATACTTGCTTGCCGTCACCAAACCCACCCCAACCGGAGGAACTTTTCACCCAGGACGATTGCGCCCTGCCCTAACCGCGTCAGCCGATCAAGCCGGCCAGCCCACGCCACACGCCGAACGCCCCCAGATCGTTCACCGTGACGAATATCATCAATGCGAGCAACAGCGCCAATCCGCCGCGGAACGCCCATTCCATCGTCTGCGGGCGCACCGGCCCGCGCTTCACCGCCTCGATCGCGTAGAACATCAGATGGCCGCCATCCAGCATCGGAACTGGCAACAAGTTGATGAATCCCAGATTAATCGAAACGAACGCGACAAAGGTGACCAGTGCCGGCCACCCCAGGGACAGTTGCTCGCCCGACGCCTTGGCGATGCGCAGCGGGCCGCCCATCTCCTCCATCGACCGGCGGCCGGTGATGATCTGCCCCAGCCCGTCGAGCGTGCCGCGCAGGATCGTCCCGACCATTCCCGCGCCATAGACCGGCGCTTCCCATAGCGGTAGCGGCGCATAGACCGGCTTGCCGCGTTCGATGCCGAAGCGACCGATCCTGGCTTCGTTGCCGAAGCGGTCGCGCTGCATCACTGCGCCGATCACGGCGTCGGTCCGGCGTGCCGTACCGCCGCGGACGTAATCGACCTTCACCGCCTCGCCCGGCCGCATTGCGGTAAAGAACGACAGGTCGGCGAAGGTATCGATGCCGCGCCCGTCCAGCGCGGCGATGCGATCGCCGGGACGCAGCCCGGCGCGGTCCGCCGCGCTCCCCTGCAACACGCCGCCGATCGTCGCCGGCGTCCGGTCGACGCCATACGCCGCGGCGAAGCCGCCGAGGATGAGCACTGCGAGGATCAGGTTCACCGCCGGCCCCGCCGCGACGATGATCGCGCGCTGCCACACCGGCTTTGCCTGAAAGGTGCGGGCGCGCTCCTCGGGCGACAGTTGCTGCCATTCGGCGTCGGGTTGCGATGCGGGGTTCATGTCACCGGCGAAGCGGACATACCCGCCCAGCGGCAGCCAACCGAATTTCCACCGGGTACCGCGACGGTCGGTGAAGCCGGCGATCTCGCGGCCGAAGCCGACCGAGAATTCCTCCGCCTTCACCCCGAACCAGCGCCCGGCAGCATAATGGCCGAGCTCGTGCACGAACACGAGCGGCCCCAGCACCAGCAGGAACGCGACGACGGTAACCAGCAATCCCGGGGATTCGATCAAGCGGCGCAATCCTTCACACGCTCGCCCGCCAATGCCCGCGCCTGCGCATCGATCGCCAGCACGGCGTCGAGCGTCTGCGGACCCGGCGGGTCGAAGCGGTCGAGAACATCCGAAACGATTGCGGCAATTTCGAGGAAGCCGATCCGGCGATCGAGAAACGCGGCCACCGCCACCTCGTTCGCGGCGTTCAGGATCGCAGGCCGCCCGCCACCCGCCGCCAGCGCCGACCGCGCCAGCGCGAGCGCGGGAAAGCGCACCATGTCCGGCGCCTCGAAATCCAGCCGCCCGATCCGCGCGAGGTCCAGCCGCTCGCACGGCGTCTCCATCCGGTCGGGCCATGCCAGCGCATGGGCGATGGGCACGCGCATGTCGGGCGACCCCAGCTGCGCCAGCGTCGACCCGTCGACATATTCGACCATCGAATGGATCACCGACTGGCGATGGACCAGCACGTCGAGCTGTTCAACCGACACCGGGAACAGGTGATAGGCCTCGATCAGTTCGAGGCCCTTGTTCATCATCGTCGCCGAATCGACCGAAATCTTGGCACCCATCGACCAGTTCGGATGCGCCACCGCCTGTTCCGGCGTGATCGCTCGCATCTCGGCCAGCGAGCGTTCGCGGAACGGGCCGCCGCTCGCGGTCAGGATGATCCGGCGGATGCGCTCGGGCGGACAGTCGTCGAGACACTGGAAGACCGCGTTATGCTCGCTGTCGACCGGCAACAACGTGGTGCCGGCCTGACGCGCCGCCGCCATCATCACCTCACCCGCCGAGACCAGGGCTTCCTTGTTGGCCAGCGCGACCGCGCCCCCGCGGGCCAGCGCCGCCATCACCGGCTTCAGCCCGGCGGTGCCGACGATCGCCGCCATGGTCCAGTCGACCGGGCGCGCGGCGGCATCGATCACCGCCTGCGTGCCCCCCGCCGCCTCGATCCCGCTATCGGCCAGAAGGTCGCGTAGCACCGGCAGGCAGGCTTCGTCGCCGACCACGGCCAGCCGCGCGCCGACCCGCTTCGCCGCCGCCGCCAGCTTCGTAACGTCGCGGTGGGCGGTCAACGCCTCGACCGTGAAATTGCCCGGTGCGCGTTCGATCAGGTCGAGCGTCGACGTGCCGACCGATCCGGTCGCGCCAAGAATGCTGACCCGCTTCATGCCCAGTATAATCCCGCCAAAACCATCAACCCCGCCGCCGGGGCGACCGGGACAAGTCCGTCGAGCCGGTCCATCACCCCGCCATGGCCGGGCAGCACGTTGCCCGAATCCTTGACGCCCGCCGCACGCTTCAACTGGCTCTCGTACAGATCGCCCGCCTGCGCCAGCGCCGCCAGCAACGGCGTCGCCAGCGCGAGGTGCAGCGGCAGGCCAGCATATTGCAGCACGCCGCCCAGCGCTGCGGCGGCAAGGACCCCGCCGATCAGCCCCGCCCAGGTCTTGTTCGGACTGATCGTCGGCGCCAGCTTCGGCCCGCCGATCGAACGGCCGGCGAAATAGGCCCCGATGTCGCATGCCCACACCAGCGCCATCGCCCAGAAGGCGAGCAGCAGCCCGTCGCTCCGTTCGCGCAGGAACACGACCGCCAGCGCCGGCAGCCCGCAATAGACGATGCCGCGCGCCAGTGCCGGCGATCTGGTCGTGATGACCACGAAGAACGCCGCGCCGACGATCAGCCCGAGCGCGAGGAAACTCGCCCCCGCCGCCAGCGGCGACAGGATCGCCAGCGGGACGACCAGCGCCAGCTGCGCCAGCCGCTTGTGCTCGCGCGATACTTTGTGAAGGTCGGCCCATTCGGCCATCATGAACAACGTGCCCAGCGCCACCAGCAGCCAGAAGGCGAACCCGCCCAGCCACAGCGTCGACGCCGCGACCGCGATCATCCCGACGCTGGCCAGCGTCCGGGTCGCAAGGTCCGACTTGCGCCGTGCGACGGGATCGATCGTCACAGGCCGCCGAAGCGGCGCTGGCGCCGGCCATAGGCGGCGATCGCCTCGGCCAGTGCCGCCCCGTCGAAATCGGGCCACAGCGTGTCGACGAACAGCAGCTCGGCATAGGCCGCCTGCCACAACAGGAAGTTCGACAGCCGCTGCTCGCCCGACGTGCGGATCATCAGGTCGAGCGGCGGCAACCCGGCGGTATCGAGTTCATGGTCGATCGCCGCCTCGTCGATCGCCGACACCGGCATGCCCGCCGCGACCTTCTCCGCCAGCCGCCGCGCGGCCGCGACCAGTTCGGCCTGCGCGCCATAGTTCAGCGCGATCGCCAGGATCGGTCCGGTATTCACCGCCGTCCGCGCGACAGCATCGTCGATCAGCTTGACCAGATCGGGCTTCAATACGCGGTAGTTGCCGAGGATGCGCAGCCGCACCCCCTCGCGCGCCAGTTCGTCGATCTCGCTCTTCAGGAAGTGCCGCAGCAACCCCATCAGGTCGCCAATCTCTTCCTCCGGTCGCCGCCAGTTTTCCGAGGAGAAGGCGTAGAGCGTCAGCGCCTCGATGCCCTGTTCGCGCGCCGCACGCGTGATTCGGCGCACCGCCTCCACGCCCTGCCGATGCCCGGCGATCCGCGGCAGGCGCCGGGCCTTCGCCCAGCGACCATTGCCGTCCATGATGATCGCGACATGGCGGGGAACGGCGACGGCAAGAGGCAGACCCGGATCCGCGCGGTCGTCCGCCGAAGCCGGGGAACGTGCGGCGAACGACGTCACTTGCCGAGGATTTCCTTCTCTTTGGACTCGGCCGCATGGTCGATGTCGGCGATCGTCGCGTCGGTCAGCTTCTGGACTTCGGTTTCGTGGCGCTTGCGCTCGTCTTCCGAATACACGCCCTTCTTCTCATCGGTCTTCAGGCCTTCCATGCCGTCGCGCCGCACGTTACGCACCGCGATGCGCGCGGATTCGGCATATTTCCCGGCCAGCTTCGCCAGCTCCTTGCGGCGCTCCTCGGTCAGGTCGGGGATCGGCAGGCGCAGCGTCTGACCATCGACGATCGGATTGAGGCCGAGGCCGGCCGAACGGATCGCCTTGTCCGCGGGACCGACGTTCGACTTGTCCCACACCTGCACCGACAGCATCCGCGGCTCGGGCGCGGAAACGGTCGCGACCTGGTTCAGCGGCATGTGCGCACCATAGACTTCGACCGTCACCGGATCGAGCAGCGACACCGACGCGCGCCCGGTGCGCAGGCCGCCCAGATCGCCCTTGAGTGATTCCACGGCGCCCGCCATGCGGCGCTCCAGATCGGCCTTGTTATATGCGGCCATAACCGACTTCCTTCTGATTCAAGCGTTGTTCTGGACGATCGTTGACACGCCATCACCCGCCAGCACGGCGGCGAGGTTGCCTTCGTCGCGGATGTTGAAGACGACGATCGGGATGTTGTTGTCGCGGCACAGCGCCACGGCCGAAGCGTCCATGACCTTCAGGTCGTCGGCCAGCACCCGGCCGAAGCCCAGCGTGTCGTAGCGCTTGGCGGTCGGCACCTTCTTGGGGTCGGCGTCATAGACACCGTCGACGCTGGTGCCCTTGAACAGTGCCTCGCAGCCCATTTCGGCGGCACGAAGCGCGGCGGTGGTGTCGGTGGTGAAGAACGGGCTGCCGGTGCCGGCGGCGAAGATCACGACACGGCCCTTCTCCATGTGGCGGACGGCGCGGCGGCGGATATAGGGTTCGCACACCGACGCCATCGGGATCGCCGACTGGACACGGGTCTCGACGCCGATCTGCTCCAGCGCGTTCTGCATCGCCAGCGCGTTCATGACGGTCGCCAGCATGCCCATGTAATCGGCGCTGGCCCGCTCGAAACCCTGCGCGGCCCCTGCGACACCGCGGAAGATGTTGCCGCCGCCGACGACGACGCAGACCTCATGCCCCTCGCCCCGTGCGGCCTTGATCTCGCGGGCGACGCGGTCGCACATCGCGGGGTCGATGCCGAACTGACCCGATCCCATCAGCACTTCGCCGGACAGTTTCAGAAGGATACGATTGAAGCGTGGACGGGTCATGGAACCTGCGAAGTTGGTCTATCGGAAGCGCGGCGGACCCTAGCCGCGACCGTCCGCAAAGCCAAGCGACCTTATGCCGAACCGAAACGGGCCGCGAAGGGAAACCCCCTCGCGGCCCGCGACGGCGTCGAACGGCGACCTTACTTGGTCAGGCCGGCCGTCGCGGCGACTTCGGCGGCGAAGTCGGTCTCTTCCTTCTCGATGCCTTCGCCGAGCTGGAAGCGGACATAGTCTTTCAGCACGATGGTCGTGCCGGCATCCCTCGCGGCACTGGCGACGACGTCGGCGACTGGCGTCTTGCCATCCATGACGAACGCCTGGGTCAGCAGCGCGTTCTCCTTCTTGAACTTCTCGATCGGGCCGTTGAGGATCTTCTCGGCGACCTCGGGCGACTTGCCGACGATCTTCTCCGCGTTCTTCTCGCGCAGGATCGCGGCTTCGCGTTCCACGATCTCGGCGTCCAGCGTCTCGACCGACAGCGCCAGCGGGAAGGCAGCGGCGATGTGCATCGCGATCTGCTTACCCAGCGGCTCCAGCACGTCGACACCTGCGTCCGATTCCAGCGCGACCAGCACGCCGATCTTGCCGAGACCCGGCGCGGCGGCGTTGTGGACGTACGGGACCACCGCGCCCTGGGCGACTTCGACGGCCTTCGCGCGACGCAGCACCTGGTTCTCGCCGATGGTCGAGATGTTGGCGACCAGCGCATCCTCGACGGTGCCGCCGTTCGGCATCGCCTGGCCCTTGAGCGCCTCGACGTCGTCGCCCTTTTCCAGCGCAATGGCGACGACGTCGCGCACGAAGCTCTGGAACTGGTCGTTCTTCGCGACGAAGTCGGTCTGGCTGTTAACCTCGATGGCGACACCCTTGGTCCCGGCGACGGCGACGCCGACCAGACCCTCGGCCGCGGTCCGGCTCGACTTCTTGGCGACGGCGGCGAGGCCCTTGGTGCGCAGCCAGTCGACGGCGGCTTCCATGTCACCGTTATTCTCGGACAGCGCCTTCTTGCAGTCCATCATGCCGGCGCCCGAGCGCTCACGCAGTTCCTTGACGGCGGCGGCGGTAACTTCTGCCATGGCTTGGCTCCTGATTGGTGTTCGATATGCTTGCGGGCGAGGCAGCGCGGTTTCCGCCCTGCCCCGCCCGCACGTCAGTTCCGTGACAGCTTACGCTTCGACCGCGGCTTCCGGCTGCGCGGCTTCGGGCTGCTCGGTGGTCAGCGCTTCCTCGGCGGGCGGCTCGTCCATCGCGCCCAGGTCGCGGCCCGATTGCGCCATCGCCTGCTGGCCGCCACGGGTAGCGGCGATCGCGATGGCTTCGCAGTACAGACGGATCGCGCGGCTGGCGTCGTCATTGGCGGGGACCGGGAAGGCGATGCCGTCCGGCGACACGTTCGAATCGAGGATCGCGACGACCGGGATACCCAGCGTGTTGGCTTCCTTGATCGCCAGCTCTTCCTTGTTCGCGTCGATCACGAACATGATGTCGGGAATGCCACCCAGATCGCGGATACCGCCGAGCGACAGCTCCAGCTTGTCCTTCTCGCGCGTCAGGTTCAGCACTTCCTTCTTGGTCAGGCCGTGCGTGTCGCCCGACAGCTGCTCTTCGAGCGCCTTCAAACGCTTGATCGAGTTGCTGATCGTCTTCCAGTTGGTGAGCATCCCGCCCAGCCAGCGATGGTTGACGAAATGCTGGCCCGACTTGCGCGCAGCCTCGGCGATCGGCTCCTGCGCCTGGCGCTTGGTGCCGACGAACAGCACCTTGCCGCCCGACGCGACGGTCGACGACACGAACTCCAGCGCGCGCGCGAACAGCGGCACGGTCTGCGACAGGTCGAGGATGTGGACACCGTTACGATCGCCGAAGATGTACGGCTTCATCTTCGGGTTCCAGCGGTGGGTCTGGTGGCCGAAATGCGCGCCCGATTCGAGCAGCGCCTGCATGGTGACGACGGGTGCCGCCATAGGATAATTCCTTCCGGTTGTTCCTCTGGGAAGCTGGAACCCTTGTCAGGCCAAAGGCCCGGGCACCGGTATGAGCGCTTCCCATGTGGGGTTGAGAACGGCGCCCTTAGCGCACGTCAGCGTAACGATCAAGACTTGACGGCGGAACGATATGGGAACATACAGGGCTCAGATACGGACCGTGGAACCACATTCGTCGCAACTGGTTGTGATGAATGCGATTTTAACCGGTCGCATTGGTATCGGGGAGTTTCGAGATGGCCCTGTTCGTTTCTGCGTTGTTCGCTTTCGCCTTTATCGTCGTGATCGCGACGCTGGTCGGCACCCTGCTCCCGGCACGGGACCGCATTCTCCGCCTGCTGCTGCGCGGCCCGGAATGGACGATCGACCCGCTGCCGCCGGTACACCTGACCTCGCGTCGCGGCGTGATCCGCCAGCGCGTCGTTACGGTCGCGGCACAGCCGCTTCGCGCTGCCGCCTGACCTTAGCATAGCTGCGAATGCTGAACGGGAGCGTCGCCAGATAGGCGACGCATACCACGCTCAGCGTCTGCCACGGTGCCGAAACCAGTGCCGCCGCGACGATCACCACGCCCGCCATCGCTTCGAAGCGGATGTTGCGGCGTAGCTTGAGCGACGACCAGCTGAACGTGGCGAGGCTCGATACCATCAGGAACGCGACGAACGCGACCCATGGCGCCACCACCCATGGCGACCGGAACCATTCGAGGTCGGTCCAGATCCACGCATAGAGCGGCAGCATCGCCAGCCCCGCCCCGGCGGGTGCCGGAATCCCCGTAAGGAACCCGGCCGACTTGTGCGGCTGCTCCGCGACGTCGATGCGCGCATTGAAGCGGGCAAGGCGCAGCGCGGTGAACACCGCATAGATCAGCGACACGATCCAGCCGACCCGCGGTTCGGCCAGCAGCGCCCACAGATACATGATGAGCGCCGGCGACACGCCAAACGAGATCGCATCCGACAGCGAGTCCAGCTCGGCCCCGAAGCGGCTTTCGCCTCGCACCAGCCGCGCGACGCGGCCATCCAGCCCGTCGAGCACGCCGGCCAGCAGCACCATCAGCACGGCACGTTCCCATTCCCCGCCGATCGCGAAGCGGATGCCGGTCAGGCCGGAACACAGTGCCAGCGCGGTGATGGCATTGGGGGCGACCGCGCGGAGCGGAATACCACGGACGGGGAGCGGACGGCGCATCTTACTGAGTGATCCCGGTGGCGGCGGTCAGGCCCGGCCGGCCGAGTACCGTCTCGCCCGCTACGCTGCGTTGACCCAACGTCACTTGTGGTTCGATCCCTTCCGGCAGGAACACGTCGACGCGACTGCCGAAGCGGATCAGCCCGATCCGCTGCCCCGCCGCGACGAAGTCTCCGGGCTTCACGAACCCGACGATCCGCCGCGCGACCAGCCCCGCGATCTGGGTAAAGCCGACCCGCCGGCCATCCAGCCCTTCGACGACGATATGCTGGCGTTCGTTCTCGTCACTAGCCTTGTCGAGGTCGGCATTGAGGAACTTGCCCGAGATATAGACCACCTGCCGGATCGTGCCGGCGATCGGCGTGCGGTTGATATGCACGTCGAACACCGACATGAAGATCGATACCCGCACCAGCGGCTGGTCGCCCAGACCGTTGAGCCCGCGCAGCTCGACCGGCAATTCGACACGCTGGATCATCGTGACCAGCCCGTCGGCAGGCGCGACGATCAGCCCGTCGCCCTGCGGCGTGGTGCGTACCGGATCGCGGAAGAACGACGCGACCCACAGCGTCACCAGCCCCATCGGCCACGCGAGCGTCTCCCACGCCATGAAGGCGAGGAAGGCGGTGACGACGGCGGCGATGAGGACGTATTTGCGCCCTTCGGGATGAACCGGGGGCCAGCGCCACTTGACGGTCGTGGTGCCGACCGCGGGCTTTTCGAGCGATGCCATGAAGCGTGGTGTACCCAAGGCGAGCCGTGCTGACAACCGCCCTGCATTTCCGTGGGCGGCGGCATGCGGTTGATCGCGGGCCGGCGACCCCGTAAGGCCCCTCGCAATCGCAACAAAATCGAGAGCAGGCGCATGGCGAAGATCAAGGTCAAAACCCCGGTCGTGGAAATCGACGGCGACGAGATGACCCGCATCATCTGGGCATGGATTCGCGAACGGCTGATCCAGCCCTATCTCGACATCCAGCTCGATTACTACGACCTCGGCATCGAGAAGCGCGACGAGACCGACGACAAGATCACCGTCGACAGCGCCAAGGCGATCCAGAAGTACGGCGTCGGCGTGAAGTGCGCCACGATCACCCCCGACGAACAACGCGTCGAGGAATTCGGCCTCAAGAAGATGTGGCGTTCGCCCAACGGGACGATCCGCAACATCCTGGGCGGCGTGGTGTTCCGCGAACCGATCGTCATCTCGAACGTGCCGCGCCTGATCCCGGGCTGGACCAAGCCGATCGTCGTCGGCCGCCACGCGTTCGGCGATCAGTACAAGGCGACCGATTTCAAGGTCCCCGGTGCCGGCAAGCTGACCATGAAGTGGGAAGGCACCGACGGTCAGGTGATCGAGGAGGAAGTGTTCGACTTCCCCGCCGCCGGCGTCGCCATGGGCATGTACAACCTCGACGAATCGATCCGCGATTTCGCCCGCGCGTCTATGAACTACGGCCTCGGCCGCGGCTGGCCGGTGTACCTGTCGACCAAGAACACGATCCTCAAGGCCTATGACGGCCGGTTCAAGGACATTTTCGAGGAAGTGTTCGCGACCGAGTTCAAGGACCAGTTCCAGGCCGCCGGCATCGAATATCAGCACCGCCTGATCGACGACATGGTCGCCAGCGCGCTCAAGTGGCACGGCGAGTTCGTCTGGGCCTGCAAGAACTATGACGGCGACGTGCAGTCGGACCAGGTCGCACAGGGCTTCGGCTCGCTCGGCCTCATGACCTCGGTACTGATGTCGCCGGACGGCAAGACGATCGAGGCCGAAGCGGCGCATGGCACCGTCACGCGCCACTATCGCCAGCATCAGCAGGGCAAGGCGACCTCGACCAACCCGATCGCGTCGATCTTCGCATGGACCGGCGGCCTGAAGTATCGCGGCAAGTTCGACGACACGCCCGAGGTGACGCAGTTCGCCGAGACGCTGGAGCGCGTCTGCATCGAGACCGTCGAGGCCGGCCACATGACCAAGGATCTCGCGATCCTGATCGGCCCGGACCAGCCGTGGATGACGACCGAGCAGTTCTTCGAACAGGTCCGCGTCAACCTCGAAGCGGCGATGGGCAAGCAGGGCTAAGTCCCGCTCCAGCGATACCGGTACGCGGCGTCCGTCCTTCCGGATGGGCGCCGTTCGTGCATTGGCGGTTGCCGCGTCCGTACCGCATCCGCAACAATGGCGGCATGCCATTGCCGATTGATTCGACGCCGTTCAGCGATTCGCTGGTGATCCTTGGGGCCGCCGGGCTCGTCATTCCCGCTTTCGCCCGGTTTCGCGTCAACCCGGTGATCGGGTTCATCCTCGTCGGGGTACTGGTCGGGCCGTTCGGGCTGGGCGCGCTGGTCGACCGGGCGCCTTGGCTGTTCCACATCACCATCACCGACCGTCACTCGATCGAACCCTTTGCCGAATTCGGCATCGTGCTGCTGCTGTTCTCGATCGGGCTGGAACTGTCGTTCAAGCGGCTCTGGGCGATGCGGCGGCAGGTGTTCGGGCTGGGCGCGGCGGAACTGTTCGGATCTGGGCTGCTGATCGGCGTCGGGCTGATGCTGCTGGGCCAGCCGACGGCGGGGGCGATCGGGCTGGGGCTCGCGCTGGCGCTGTCGTCGACCGCGCTGGTGCTGCCGATGGCGGGGACGACCGGCCCGGTCGGGCGCACCGCCTTCTCGATGCTGCTGTTCGAAGATCTGGCGCTCGTCCCGATCATCTTCGCGCTGGGTGCGCTGGCGCCGACCGCGACCGACGACGGGTGGGTCGGGCTGGCCAACACCGCGATGTGGGGCGGCCTTAGCGTCGTCGGGCTCTATGCTGCCGGCCGGCTGTTCCTGCCGCGGCTGTTCGCACAGGCGGCGCGGACCAAGAGCCCCGAACTGTTCCTGTCGGCCAGCCTGCTGGTCGTGATCGTCGCCAGCCTAGTCACCACCGCCGCCGGCCTGTCGCCGATCGTCGGCGCGCTGCTCGCCGGGCTGCTGATCGCCGAAACCGAATATCACAGCGAGGTCGAGGTCATCACCGCGCCGTTCAAGGGGCTGGCGCTGGGCGTGTTCCTGATTACCGTCGGCATGAGCCTCGACCTCGCGACGATCGCCGACAACTGGGGCGAACTGCTCGGCGCGATCGCGGCGGTGGTGGTGCTGAAGGCCGCGGTGACCGGCGGGCTGCTGTGGATCAACGGCGTGCGTCCCGGTACCGCGACCGAAACCGGGCTGCTGATGTCGAGCCCGTCGGAAACGACGCTGATCGTGCTCGCCGCCGCAACACAGGCGCAGCTGATCCAGCCGTCGACCGCCGCCTTCTGGCAGACGGTCACCGCCATCGGCCTGACGATCACGCCGCTGCTGGCGACGCTCGGCAAGCGTGCGTCACGCCGGATCGAGCGCCGCGTCGGCTCGCCCGAAGAAGCGCCGGTCGACGCGGTCGGGGCACGCGTCGTCATCATCGGCTTCGGCCGGGTCGGGCGGCTGGTGGCCGAAATGCTCAAGACCCATGGCAAGCCGTATATCGCGGTCGATTCCGACATCGACAATGTCGCGACGGCGCGGGCGGAGGGGCATCCGATCCTGTTCGGCGACGTCAGCCGCTCCGAACTGGTCGACCGGCTCGACCTTGGCCGCGCGTCGGCGCTGGTGCTGACGATGGACGATCCGGTGCTGACCGTGCGGCTGACGCGGCGGGTGCGCGGCTGGGTGCCGAAGCTGACCATCCTCGCCCGCGCGCGCGATGCGACCCATGCCGCCGAACTCTATGCCGCAGGTGTCAGCGACGCCGTCCCCGAAACGCTCGAAAGCTCGCTGCAGCTGTCGGAGGCGGTACTGGTCGACCTCGGCGTGGCGATGGGCCCGGTGATCGCATCGATCCACGAGAAGCGCGACGAACTGCGCCAGACGATCCGCGAACAGGCCGATCTGGAACGCGAACCCCGCATCCGCCGCCTGCGCCGGATCGACGATCCGGTATAGGCTCGCGCCTCAGCCGCGCCCGATCAACCGCCGGGCGATGGCGTCGGCGACGTCGGAATGCGGCCTGCCGCTCGCGTCGCTCTCGTCCCACACCTGCACCAGCCGCTCGGGGATACGGGCGATGCGCGCTTCCACTTCGGCGCGGTCGCCCTGGCCGAGATATTCGAGCGCCACGTTGATGATGCCGCCCGCGTTGATGACGTAATCGGGCGCATACAGGATGTCGCGATCCTGCAGGCGCGCGCCGTCGGCTGTCGTCGCCAGCTGGTTGTTGGCGCCACCCGCGACCGCACGGCACCGGAGCGCCGCGATCGTTGTCTCGTCAAGCACCGCGCCCAGCGCATTGGGGCTGACGATATCGGCGTCGAGCGTCAGCACCGATCTGGGATCGGTCGTCGTCGCGCCCAGTTCGCTCGCCAGCGCTTCGGCGCGCGCTTCGTTGACATCGGCCAGCGTCAGCACCGCGCCGTCCTGCGCCAGCAGCCGCGCCAGCCCGCCGCCGACCGAACCGACGCCCTGGATCGCCACGCGCACGCCGCGCATGTCGTCGCTGCCCAGCGCGCGCTTCGCCGCCGCCCGCACGCCCAGATAGACGCCCATCGCGGTGAACGGCCCCGGATCGCCACCGGCATTGCCCGCCGCGACCGGCAGGCCCGAGACATATCGGGTCGATCCCGAAATGGTTATCATGTCGGCTTCCGACATGCCGACATCCTCGGCCGTCACATAGCGACCGCCCAGCGATTCGACCGCACGACCGAACGCCGCCAGCAGGTCCGGAGTCTTCGCGCCGCCCTCGGGGGCCAGCACCACGCCCTTGCCACCGCCCATCGGCAGCCCGGCCATCGCATTCTTGAAGCTCATGCCGCGCGACAGGCGCAGCGCGTCGGTCACCGCCGCATCGCTGCTGCCGTAACGCCAGAAGCGCACGCCGCCCGCCGCCGGGCCGAGCGCGGTCGAATGGACGGCGATGACGCAACGCAGACCGGTCCGGTGATCGGAAAAGAGGTGGATACCCTCGTGATCGTCGAAGTCGGGATAGCCCCAATCGGTCTGCACGGCGGCGGCTCCAGCGCTGTAAGGGATGGGGCGACCGACGGGACTTGAACCCGCAACTTCCGGCATCACAAGCCGGCGCTCTAACCAATTGAACTACGGTCGCCGTGGAGTGGCGCGATTAGCCGCGCGGGACGCATCGGTCAAGCAGTGGCATCGCGACAATCGTTCTGGCAGAAAATCGCCCATGGAACCGCCCCCTTCCCCCTCGACGCCCGGCTCGGGCTTCCCCGCCGGGCCGGTGATCGACCACATCATGGCCCGCCCCGGCGTGCAGCGCGTGCCGAGTGCGAAGCTGTCGCTGTTCATCCGCCGCGGCCTGATTCCCGCCGACCTGTGCACCGCGCTGATCGAACGGATCGACGCCACGCGGCGGCCGTCGACCATCGCCGATGCCAATGGCGACCCGACCTTTCGCACCAGCGAGACCTGCGACCTCGATTCGACCGATCCGGTCGTCGCCGCCGCGGAAACGCTGATCTACGGCTTTTGCGGGCTCGATCCGGCGCATGGCGAACCGTTGCAGGGACAACGCTATGCCGTGGGGCAGGAGTTCAAGGCACATACCGACTATTTCGACCCGCAAGGCCGCGACTTTGCGCGATACTGCTCGGTCGCCGGCAACCGGACATGGACGGTGATGCTGTACTTGAACGAACCCGGCGCGGGTGGCGCGACATGGTTCAGGGCGATCGACAAGATCGTCCAGCCCGAAACCGGCAAGTTGCTGGCATGGAACAACCTGCGCCCCGACGGCAGCCCCAATCCGGCGACGCTCCACCACGGGATGAAGGTGCGCGACGGCACCAAATATGTCCTGACCAAATGGTTTCGCGAACGCCCCTGGGGATAGGCGAACGGGCCGCCGGCATCGCTGCCGACGGCCCGTCCTGCCTCGTCCGTCCGGGATCAGAACTGCGCGGTGACGCCCAGCGAGAACATCCGGCCCAGATTGTAGCGGTTGATGAACACCTGGTTGGCGCCGAAATCCTGGCTTTCGGAATAGCGCGTTCCCGTCAGGTTGCGCGCCTCCGCCTTCACTTCCAGATTGGCACCGGCCACCTCGAACCCCTGCCGCACGACGAGGTCGAGGCGGATGCCGGGACGCTCGACGATGTCGGGCTGGAACCCTTGCCCCGACAGGTTCGACGGACCGCGATTGGTCACGCGGTCGCTGGCATAGTTGAACAGCAGCGTGACCTGCGACAGCGCCGCCGTGTCCTCCAGCCCGATCTGGACGTTGACCAGATGGTCCGACTGACCGGTCAGCGGCGCACCGTCGCGGAACAGCAGGTTAGCGCGACCAAAGCCCGCCGCGCAGCCGCCGATGCCGGGCGAACCCAGCGCCGCCGCCGGGTTCGGCACGCAGCTGCCGTCGGCGGTAATCTCCGACTGGGTGTAGGTGTAGTTCGCCAGCAGCAGCAGGCGGCGGCTGGCGAAGAAATTGCCGAGGCTTTCGAGCGGCACGTACTTCTGCGCCTCGGCCTCGACGCCCCACAGCGTCGCCTTGGGCAGGAAGGTGAAGCCGGTCTGGAGCGTCGCATCGGGGCTGGGATAGAAGCCCGCCTGTTCGATCGGGTTGTCGATCCGCTTGTAGAAGCCGGCGGCGGTCACGCGCTGGTCGCGACCGAAGAACCATTCGTAGCGGGCTTCGAGGTTCCACAGCTCGGAATCGCGCAGGTTCGGGTTACCGAAGAACAGGCGGTCGGAGTCGGGATCGCGGAACTGCTGCGGCGCCAGCTCGCGGAACTGCGGCCGCGAGATCGTCTTGGCACCGCTCAGCCGGAGCTGCATGTCCCGCGCGAAATTATAGGTCAGCGTCCCCGCCGGCAGCCAGTAGCCGTTCTTCAGCAGCGTCGATGCGCTGTTGACCGGGGTCACTTCCTCCCGCGCCGTTTCGTAGCGCACGCCGGCGACCGCGCGCAGGCCGTCGCCGACCTCCGCCTCGGCCTGGACGTAGCCGGCATGGATTTCGAGGCCCGCGTCATAGGCATAGGCGCCGTTCTGCGTATTGAACTGCAGCTGGATGGTGCAGGCGTCGGGCCCGCGCTGCGGACAGGCGTTGAACAGCGAATCCGGCGACAGCAGATAGTCCGGGCGCAGCAGGTTGTTGGGGAAACCGGGCGCGGTACCGGCACCGTCGCTGGTCTGGTAGTTGAATTGCAGACGGCGCGAATTGCGATCGGTGTTCGAGTAGAAATAGCCCGCCGACACCGTCATCGGCCGGTCGGTCGGCAGCTTGTACGCCAGATCGGCCTGCCCGGTGTACAGGTTCTCGTCCAGTTCGCTGAACACCACGCTCGCGAACGGCGAGAAGCGCTGCGTGACCTGATAGGCGCCGTTGCAGTTGAACCCGCGCGAGAAGGGCGCGCCATCGGTCGTGATCGGATAGCCGTTGGTCGTCCGGTTCGAGCAGAGATAGTCGAACTGCCGCTCGTACGGCGCGTTGCGCTTCGAATTGGCGTAGGCGCCGCGCGCGTCGAACTTCAGCGCGTCGGTCAGCTTGAACTCGCCGACCAGCTGCGTCTCGATCAGCTGGCGTTCGAACCAGTTGGTGTTCTGTTGCAGGCGCAGGCCGCTGAAATTGTTGTACGCCTCCGATCCCGCCAGACGCCCCTGCTTGAGCGTGTCGTGGATATAGACGTTGGTCCAGCGGATGGTGTTGTCGTCGAACTCGTAGCCGAGGCCGACCAGCGCGTTGGCGACGACGCGATTGTCGGTAAGAACCGTGCGGAAGTCGTTGCGAACCGTACCGTTCTCGCTGACGCTGTCCTGCTGGATCGCGTCACGCGTCCGGAAGCTGTTGGACAGGCCGAGCGAGGCGATGACGCCCAGACGATCGCTGCCGATGTCGAACACCGACCCGCCGGCGATCTCGCCCGAAAAATTGGCGGGCAGCTGGTTGTTGACCTGCAACAACGTCGTGCGCGCGTTGTTCAGCTGCGCGACCTGCTCCGCGGAAAAGATGCCCGATCCCTGATCGGCGTTGCGGATCAAGTCCGGCACGCCGCGCGTGCCGTCGTCATAGCCGAGCCAGTCGCTCTTGCCGCCGGCATAGACATAGCCGAGTTCGCTGGTCGTGACCGTGTCGGCCGCGATCGACCCGCCGATCGACAGGAAGTTCTTCTTAGGGATCGCCTTCGACGTCAGGTTGATGACGCCGCCGCCGAACTCGCCGGGGAAATTGACCGAATAGGTCTTCTGCACCAGCGCCGATCCGACGATCGCGGTCGGGAAGATGTCGAGCGGAACCGACCGGCGCAGCGGTTCGGGGCTGGGCAGCGGCGATCCGTTGAGCAGCGACGACGAATAGCGATCGCCGAGGCCGCGGACATAGACGAAGCCGCCGCCGACGACCGACAGGCCGGTCACGCGGGTCAGCGCGCCGGCGATGTCGCCGTCACCGGTGCGGGCGATGTCCGCTTCGGACAGCACCGACACGATCTGCGGCGTGGCGCGCACGACGTTCGGGATGTTGCGGCCGACGACGACGATCTCCTGCGCCGCTTCCTCGTCGAAACCGGGCGAGGAAACTTCGGCCGGGGCGTCGGTCGTGGTGCCGTCCTGCGCCGTCGGGGTCGCGGTATCGGGCTGGGTACCGGTCTGCACGACCGGCGGCGTGGCCGGTGCGGGCGCCGGCGGCGTCGTGGACTGTGCCAGCACGGCCGGCGCGACCAGCTGGGATGTCAGGAGAAGGAGCGTTGCATAGGCGCGGCGGTGCTGCATGACCGGGGGTCCACCTGTTCAAGTCGTAAAGAGCGAATGCCGGGACGGGCGTATCGGCCCGCCCCGGCATCGGCGTGTCATCGCTGGGGCTGCGACGGGTCGGATCAGCGCCCGTTGCAGGCGAAGTAGACCGAGCTGAACACCGGCGGGCCGGCATCCTGCTTCGTCGTGTCCGCCGCGCGGATCGTCGAGCGGTCCGACGCGCTGGTTTCGCCCGCGACCAGGTTGAGGCACGGCACGCCGGTCACCGACTTCACCACGCCGTTGACGTAGCGCATGTCCGAACCGCCACGCTGGCGGATCGCCGCCGGGGCGAGCGCGGTCTGGACGAAGGTGAAGTTGGCATAGGTGCTGTAGGTACGCGGCAGCAGGTCCTCGCCGTTGTTCGAGTCGATCTCGGTCGAGAACGAGTCGGCGGTCGCGCCCAGCGTGCGCTGCGCGGCGATGATGAACTGCATGAAGCCGCGATAGCCGTTGTCTATGTCGAAGCCGTCGTCGTCGGCACCCGTGATCGCGACATACTTCAGGTTGGTCGTGCCGCCGAAGATTTCGATGCCGTCATCGGCCGAATTGTGGCTCTGGATATGGTCCAGCACCGTGCCGGTGCCGGTGCCGCCCAGCGTCAGGCCCTGCAGCTCGTTGCCGTCGCTGATCGCGATGCCCGAATAGCGGATCTGGACGTACGACATCTGGCCCGAGCTGTCGGCGGCGTTCGGCCCGCCATAGAAGCGGCCGGTGACGCCTTCGATCGCCTGCTGGCAGGTGGTCGACGAACCGGCGGCGTTGTTCGGGCCGGTGCCGGTGGCGCAGACCGCGGTCGGCGCGCGGCCGAGCAGGATGATGCCGCCCCACTGGCCCTGGCTCGCGTCCGACACGCCGTTGCTGACGGTGTTCTGCTGCGATGTGAACACGATCGGCGCGTCGCGCGATCCGATCGCCGAGATCTTCGACCCGCGATTGACCAGCAGCAGGTCGTTGGTCGCCTCGGTCGAGTCGGCGGCGATCACGACGCCGGGAGCGATCGTCAGCGTGGCGCCGGTGCCGCCGGTGGTGCCGAGGTCGGCGCCGACTTCGGTCTGGCCGCGCAGGCGATAGACGACGCCCGCGATCTTGGGAAGCGACAGGTCGGCCGTGATGTTCTGCGGCAGGCGGCAATAGCGGATCGTCGGGCTCGACGAACTGTTCGTGCCGTCGTCGATCGTGCCGGTCGGGCAGACCGAAGTCGCGGCGGCATAGGTGCCGATCGACGGGACCGCGGTGCAGCGCGCGCCCGTGCCGCCGAATTCGGCGGAGGTCGAGTTGCAGGTCCAGCCCTGGAACGCGGTGTCGGTCGGGCCGTTCAGCGCGCCGACGAAATTGGTGCTGGTGAAGAAGCTGTTGATCGTCGACGGGTCGGTCGCGACGGTCAGCGATGCGCTGCCGACCGGGTACACGCCGTTCATCGTCGAACCGACGCCGCTGACGTTGTTGTTGGTGCCCGCGTTCACGATCGCGAGCTGTTCGTCGGCGGTGATCGAGATGCCGTTGACGGTGGTCGGGGCGGCGAACTGCGCGGCGGTGATCGCGCCCGGCGTGGCCGATGGGGTCGGCGTCGGGGTGGGAGCCGGCGCGGGCAGGTTCACGTTGATGGTGCCGCCCCCGGGCGACGCCACGCCATCGGCGCCGCTGCACCCGGCCAGCGCGGCACATGCCGTCGTCGCCATGAGAAGAATGCCGAAGCGCTTGCTGCTGGCCATCACCGATGAACTCCCGAAACTTGGTTGGTCGTTGTGCGGGCGCGTTGGCCCGGCGATCGTCCCAGGTTCCCCCTTCGGCCGATCCACAGCAGCGCGTTAGGGGCGCTGGATGACGGGACCGTGCGATTCGCATGAAGTTTCGGAGACGTTACGGTTTCGGTTTTGTGACAGCGTGCCGCGACGGGATGCGCAGGGCGGCGGAATCAGAAACGGCCGCCCCGCACATGCCCTCGCGTCGGAGGTGGCATGTGCCGGACGGCCGTTGATCTGGTGGGCGCGACAGGGATTGAACCTGTGACCCCACCCGTGTGAAGGGTGTGCTCTACCGCTGAGCTACGCGCCCGGAAACCCGGAGAGCGGCCCTCTAAAGCGCGAGGGTCCGCCTGTCCATAGCTTAATTCACCGAATCCTTCAGGCCCTTGCCGGCCTTGAACTTCGGCTGCGACGACGCCTTGATCGTCATCGGTTCGCCGGTCCGCGGGTTGCGGCCGGTCGACGCCTTGCGCTTCGACACTGAAAACGTGCCGAACCCGACCAGGCGTACTTCATCGCCCTTCTTGAGCGCAGCCGAGATGACGTCGAACACCGCTTCGACCGCCTTCATCGCATCGCCGCGGGTAAGCCCCGAATGGTCGGCGACCTGCCCGATCAGCTCCTGCTTGTTCATCCCGTGGAACCCCCTTCGTCAATCTGAAACAATATGGAAAACTCGAACGCGGCAATAAGGCCGCTCGAACGGATGCTGTCAAAGCAAATTGGCAGCGCGCGCGCAATCCATGGCGGTTGCGGCCAGTCGTCCCGCACGATCGTCTGGACGAGAAGGGGCGACCGACGACCGGCCGCCCGCTTCCGCAGCGTCAGTGCGGGCGCGACTCGGCGATGCCCGGTACCGGCACCGGCGGTTGCGCGGCAAGGTCGTCGGCCTCGGTCCAGTCGATCGCGGTCAGCGAATCGGTCAGCGCCAGGCGCAGCACCTCGTCGACATGTGCGACTGGGATGATCTCCAGCCCGTTCAGGATATTGGCGGGGATCTCCGCCAGATCCTTCTCGTTCTCGACCGGGATCAGCACCGTCTTGATGCCGCCGCGCAGCGCCGCGAGCAGCTTCTCCTTCAACCCGCCGATCGGCAGCACGCGGCCGCGCAGCGTGACCTCGCCGGTCATCGCCACCTCGCGCCGCACCGGCACGCCGGTCAGCGTCGACACGATCGACGTCACGAGGCCGATGCCGGCCGATGGCCCGTCCTTGGGCACCGCACCCTCGGGCAGGTGGATATGCACGTCCTTGCGGTGGAACAGGCTCGGCTTGATGCCATAGCCCGGCGAGCGCGCCTTGACATAGCTCCACGCCGCCTCGACCGATTCCTTCATCACGTCGCCGAGCTTGCCGGTGGTCTTGACCGATCCCTTGCCCGGCACCGTCACGCTCTCGATCGTCAGCAACTCGCCGCCGACCTCGGTCCATGCCAGCCCGGTGACCGCACCGATCTGGTGCTCCTCCTCGCCCACGCCGAAGCGATATTTCCGCACCCCGGCGAACTCGGACAGATTGTCGGGCGTCACCGTGACCGATGTCGCCTTGCCCTCGAGGATCCGGCGCAGCGCCTTGCGTGCCAGCTTCGCGATCTCGCGCTCCAGCGTCCGGACCCCGGCCTCGCGAGTATAGAAGCGGATCAGGTCGCGCAGCCCCGCCTGCGTCAACTCGAACTCGCCGGGCTTCAGCCCGTGCGCGTCGACCTGCTTGGCGACCAGATGGCGCTCGGCGATCTCGACCTTCTCGTCCTCGGTATAGCCCTCCAGCCGGATGATCTCCATCCGGTCGAGCAGCGGCTGCGGCAGGTTCAGCGTGTTCGCGGTGCACACGAACATCACGTCCGACAGATCGATGTCGATCTCCAGATAGTGATCGTTGAACTTCGCATTCTGTTCGGGATCGAGCACCTCCAGCAGCGCCGATGCCGGATCGCCGCGGAAATCCTGTCCCAGCTTGTCGATCTCGTCGAGCAGGAACAGCGGATTGGCGGCACCGGCCTTTTTCAGGTTGGTGACGATCTTGCCCGGCAGCGACCCGATATAGGTGCGGCGATGGCCGCGGATCTCGGCCTCGTCGCGCACGCCGCCCAGCGACTGGCGGATGAACTCGCGCCCGGTCGCCTTGGCGATCGACTTGCCCAGACTGGTCTTGCCGACGCCCGGCGGCCCGACGAGGCACAGGATCGGCCCCTTCAGCTTGTTGGTGCGCGCCTGTACCGCCAGATATTCGACGATCCGGTCCTTGACCTTCTCCAGCGCGTAATGATCCTCGTCGAGGACGTTCTGCGCGACGGCAATATCCTTTTTCAGCTTCGACTTCTTGCCCCAGGGCAGGCCCAGCAACACGTCGAGATAGTTGCGCACGACCGTCGCCTCGGCGCTCATCGGCGCCATGGTCTTGAGCTTCTTCAGCTCCGACGTCGCCTTGCTCCGCGCTTCCTTGCTCAGCTTGAGCGTCGCGATCTTCTGCGTCAGCTCGGCGATCTCGTCGCCGTCGCCATCCTCACCCTCGTTGCCGAGTTCGCGCTGGATCGCCTTCAACTGCTCGTTGAGGTAATATTCGCGCTGGGTCTTCTCCATCTGCCGCTTCACGCGGCTGCGGATCTTCTTCTCGACCTGCAACACGCCCAGCTCGCCTTCCATGAAGGCGAACACCATCTCCAGCCGCTTGTGCGGATCGGCCTCGACCAGCAGCGCCTGCTTGTCGGCGACCTTGACCGCGATGTTGCCGGCCACCGCATCGGCAAGGCGCGAGGGATCGTCCAGCTCGGACAGCTGCACCGCGGTTTCCGCCGGCAGCTTCTTGTTGAGCTTCGCGTAATTCTCGAACTGGTCGACGACCGAGCGCATCAGCGCCTTCAGCTCGGCGCTGGGCTGCGCGACCGCGTCGGCCACGCGTTCGTCCATGCCTTCCTCGGCCTCTTCGAGCGTGGCGTCGTCGGCCGCCGCCGGCGTCACCGTCGCCACCAGATAATTGTCGACCGTTTCCAGCCCGGTCAGCGTCGCGCGCGCCTTGCCCGACACCAGCACCCGGACGGTGCCGTCGGGCAGCTTGAGCATCTGCATCACCTCGGCCGACACGCCGACATCGTACAGGTCGTCGCGCGCCGGATCGTCCTCGCCCGGATCGAGCTGCGCCACGAGAAAGATTTCCTTCGCCCCCGCCATCGCCGCTTCCAGTGCAGCGACCGACTTGTCCCGTCCGACGAACAGCGGCACGATCATATGCGGAAAGACGACGATATCGCGCAGCGGCAACACCGGCAGCTTCAGCGGCTCGAACGAAACGGAATTGGTAATCTCGGACATGGACACTCCACGACCCGGCCGAACTGCCGGACCCACGACCTTATATGGTGGCAATTACCGCGCCATCAATCTCCGTTCGACGGCGCACTGACCCATGACGGGTCCGATCGCGTTCGCGCTGGCCGCGGCGATGCAGCCGGCGCCTGCGGGCAACGTCCCGCCGGTCCATCCGATGACGTTGCGCTCGGGCGGGGCGATCGCCCCGGAGCGCGCGGCGCTGCGGCTGACCCATGCCGATCTGGCGGTCGAGGCATTGCCGGCGCGGCAGATGCTGTCGGCGCGCGCCACGCTGACGCTGACCGCGCAGGCGGGGGTAGCGCGGCTGACGATCGACCTCGACGACGCATTGCCGGTGTCGGCGATTCACGTGGAGGGCACCGCGCTGCCGCGTACCGGCTGGCGGCAAGGCGGCGGACAGGTCGTGATCGATCGTCCACTAGGGCCGGGACAGACGATGCGGGTGGAACTGCGCTATGCTGGCCGACCCCGCGTGGCCAAACGTGCGCCGTGGGACGACGGCTTCGTCTGGAGCAGCTGGCACGGGAAACCCTGGTTCGGTTCGACCGCGCAGCAGACCGGATGCGACCTATGGTGGCCGTGCCTCGACTTTCCCGCCGGTGAGCCAAATGCGGTCGACCTGCACCTCACCGTCCCCGCCGGCCTGTCCGCGCCGGCAAACGGCGTGCTGCGCGGCGTCGATCGCCTGCCCGACGGGCGGACGACATGGCATTGGCGGTCGGGCCCGGCCAACCCCTATGCCCTGGCGATCAGCGTCGGCCCGTATCGCGAGATCAAGGGCGGCTATCGCAGCCGGTTCGGCAACGTCATCCCGCTCGACCTGTGGCATCTGGAGGGCAAGGACGCGCAGGCCGCCGCGCTGTTCGCCGAATTCGCGCCGACGCTCGACTTCTTTGAATCGACCATCGGCCCCTACCCCTTCGGCAAAGAAAAGGTCGGCGTGGTCGAGACGCCGTATCTCGGCATGGAGCACCAGACGATCAATGCCTATGGCAACGACTACAAGGCCGCGCCGGAAGGGTTCGACTGGCTGTTCCAGCACGAATTCAGCCACGAATGGTTCGGCAACCAGCTGACCGCGACCGACTGGGACGATTTCTGGCTGCACGAGGCGTTCGCGTCGTACATGCAGCCGCTCTACGGCCAATGGCGGGAGGGCGACGCCCGCTACCTCTCGATGATGCTGATCCAGCGGCAACGGGTCGCGGCCAGGGTGCCGATCGTGTCGGGCCGGACGCTGACCTCGCGCGAGGTCAATGGCGCGCAGGGGCCGGGCACCGACGTCTATTTCAAGGGCGCATGGATGCTGCACGGCCTGCGTCACCTGATCGGGGACCGGGCGTTCTTCGCGGCCACGCGGCGACTGGTCTATGGCCACCCCGATCCACGGCCGGGCAATTTCCGGCCCCGCTTCGCCACGACCCGCGATTTCGAAGTCGCGGTCGCGCAGGAGAGCGGACGCGATCTCGGCTGGTTCTTCGACGTGTATCTGCGGCAGGCGGCCCTGCCCGACCTGATCGAGCAACGCAGCGGCGACCGACTGACGCTGCGGTGGCAGGTGCCGGGGGACGGCCCCTTCCCGCTCCCGGTCGAACTGACGGTCGATGGCCGGCTGCGGACGCTGGCGATGGCGAACGGGGCGGAGACGATCATCGTCCCCGCCGGCACGCATGTCGTCATCGACCCGATGGCGCGGCTGCTGCGGCGGTCGACCGCGATCGAACGGATGCAGCGCCCGGGCGTTGCTGCCCCATGACCCTCTGGACCCACCGCGCCGCCGAAATGGCCGCCACCTTCATGATCGGCGACGGGCTGCTCGGCCTGTTGCAGCCCGAACGCCATGTCGCGCTATGGCAGGAACGCGCCGCCGGTGCCGAGTGGCTCGTCCGCCCGTTCGTCGGCCGCCCCGGCCTGCGTCGCGCCTATGCCGCCGTGCAGATCGCCGCCGGGCTGGCGCTGGCCGCCCGACAGCGCAGCGATGTCACGGAACGATCGTGACGAACATATAGGCGGCAAAGATCGTCAGGTGGACGATCCCCGCCAGCACCGTCGTGCGTCCATTGCCCAGCGTCAGCGTCGCGACCAGCAGCGACAGCGCGAACAGCACCGTCGACTTGGCGTCGATGCCCAGCGACAGCGGCCATCCCATCACCAGCGACACGATCGCGACGCTGGGGATCGTCAGGCCGATCGTCGCCAGCGCGGAGCCCATGGCTAGGTTCAGGCTGGTCTGCAGCCGGTCCTTGCGCGCCGCCTTGACCGCGGCAAGGCTTTCGGGTGCCAGCACCAGTGCCGCGATCAGGATGCCGACCACAGCCAGCGGCAGGCCGGCGCCCAGCACCGCCGCCTCGATCGCCGGCGATAGGTCCTTGGCGAGCAGCACGACGCCGACCAGCGCCACCACCAGCACCCCGAACGCGATCCATGCGGTCCTGACGCTTGGCGGTTCGGCGTGAACGTCCTTGGGCAGCGCGCCATCGGTCGCAGGCAGGAAATAGTCGCGGTGGCGCACGGTCTGCACCATGACGAACGTCGCATAGAGAATGACCGACACGATCGCGACGAACACCAGCTGCGACGACGACAGCGTCGGCCCGGCGACGGTGGAGGTATAGTTGGGCAGCACCATCGACAGCACCGCCATCGCCGCCAGCACCGACAGCGCGGCACTGACGCCGCGCAGGACGAAGCGCTGCTCGTGATGGCGGATGCCGCCGACCAGCAGGCAGATTCCGACGATGAAGTTGAGGATAATCATGATCGCCGCGAACACCGTGTCACGCGCCAGCGTCGCGACGTCGCCCGATCCGGACAGCATCAGCGATACGATCAGCGACACCTCGATCACCGTCACCGCAACGGCCAGGACCAGCGTCCCGAACGGTTCGCCGACCTTGTGCGCGACCACTTCGGCATGGTGGACCGCCGCGATCACGCAGCCGATCATGATCGCCCCGGCCAGTCCCGCGCCGACGCCGCTCGCCTTGGCGAGGTTCAGCAACACGGCGATACCCCCCAGCAGCGGGATGACGAGCGACCACCAGGGGAGCGCCGTCCGATCGAGCAGCGCGCGTTTCACGGCGGGGGTGACGACCGTTTCACCCGCTTCCGCCGCCCTGATTGCTTCTTGGTCGCTTGCCGCCGCCATCATTCCTCCACGATCGTTACGCAAGGGAAATGCACGGGCATCCCGATGTTTCCGTCCGCCGGGATATTAGACTTTGATCCATCCGTATGAAAACGTCACCCCCGCGCAGGCTGGGGTCTCCATCGGCTCCTGCTGCGCGCTGCCACCGGGAGATTCCAGCCTTCGCCGGGATGACGCCCGGTTCAATAGAGATGGATCAAACTTCAGGGCCGATCGTGTCGATCCAGCCCGGCAGCGCGGCGAGTTCGGACAGTTGCCCGAAGCGCGGATGATTCGCGGGCGCGACCGCCGCCTCGTGCTGCCACGCCAGCGGTTGCGGGACATAGGCCGCCCACGCCCCCGCGGCCAGCGCGGGCAGGACGTCCGACCGCATCGAGTCGCCGGCCATCACCGCCTGTCCGGGTGCGACGCCGTAACGCTCGAACAGGCGGGTGAAGGTCTGCTCGGTCTTGTCGCTGACGATCTCGACCCCGGCGAAGCGATCGCCGAGACCCGACGCCGCCAGCTTCGCTTCCTGATGCAGCAGGTCGCCCTTGGTCACCAGCACCAGCCGGCCGCGGTCTGCCAGCGCGTCCAGCGTCGCCTCGATTCCGTGCAGCAGTTCGACCGGATGGGCCAGCAGCCGTCGCCCCGCCGCGAGCAGATCGGCGATGACCCTACTCGGCAGGCGATCCCCACCCAGTTCGAGCGCGGTTTCGATCATCGACAGGGTGAAGCCCTTCGCCCCATAGCCGTACAGCGCAAGGTTCCGCGCCTCGCACGCATCAAGCGTCTCGCGCGCGATGTCGGCCGCGGCGAAGGGCCGGAGCATCGCGGTGAACGCGGCATGCGCTTCCTCGAAATGACGCATATTGTGCCACAGCGTGTCGTCGGCATCGAGGCAGATAAGTTCGATCGGCATATAAGTCCGATAGCGCGGAACGGACGATGGCGAAAGCCGGCCCCGCCCGACCCGCGGCCGCTGCGGGCGGCTATTTCCGGGCCCCGACGCTCCCCGGCCTCAACGGTATTTCCGGGCCGCAACGTGATGTCGCGGGCACCGACGTCCTTCCGGCGGAGGCCGTAATCCGTTGTGTCGGGTGGTATGAAAGCAGGCGCGACCTTCGCCCATTCACGGGTTCCCGCCTTCACCGAAAGGACGCGCCGTCAGGGGCGGCCCCGAACGCAGAACGGGCGCCGGTTGCCCGACGCCCGCGCTTTTTTCCGACGAACTCCGCGACTTATGCCGCGTCGCCCGCCTTCTTCTTTTCGGCATAGACGCGGACCGGTTCCTTCCGGCCCTCGATCACGTCCTTGTCGACGACCACCTCGTCCACGCCGTCCATCGACGGCAGGTCGAACATCGTGTCGAGCAGGATGCCTTCGAGGATCGATCGCAGCCCGCGCGCGCCGGTCTTGCGCTCGATCGCCTTCTTCGACACCGACACCAGCGCCTCGTCGTTGAAGCCGAGCTTGACGCCCTCCATGTCGAACAGCTTCTGATACTGCTTGACCAGAGCGTTCTTCGGCTCGGTCAATATCTTGAGCAACGCCGCCACGTCGAGATCCTCAAGCGTAGCGATCACCGGCAGACGACCGACGAATTCGGGGATCAGGCCGAACTTCAGCAGATCCTCGGGCTCGGTCTGGCGCAGCACCTCACCAGTGCGACGCTCCTCGGGCGCGGCGACATAGGCGCCGAAGCCGATCGACTTGCCCTGCAAACGGTCCGCAATGATCTTTTCCAGCCCGGCGAACGCGCCGCCGCAAATGAACAGGATGTTCGTCGTGTCGACCTGGAGGAATTCCTGCTGCGGATGCTTGCGCCCACCCTGCGGCGGCACCGACGCGGTGGTGCCCTCCATCAGCTTGAGCAGCGCCTGCTGCACGCCTTCACCCGACACGTCGCGGGTGATCGACGGGTTTTCCGCCTTGCGGCTGATCTTGTCGATCTCGTCGATATAGACGATCCCGCGCTGCGCACGCTCTACGTTGTAATCCGATGCCTGCAAGAGCTTCAGGATGATGTTCTCGACATCCTCGCCGACATAGCCGGCCTCGGTAAGCGTCGTCGCATCGGCCATGGTGAACGGCACGTCGAGGATACGCGCCAGCGTCTGCGCCAGTAGCGTCTTGCCGCAACCGGTCGGCCCGACCAGCAAGATGTTCGACTTCGCCAGTTCGACGTCGGCACCTTTCTGCCCGTGGTTCAACCGCTTGTAGTGGTTGTGCACCGCGACCGACAGCACGCGCTTGGCCTGCTTCTGCCCGATGACATAATCGTCGAGCACGTTGCAGATTTCCTGCGGCGTCGGGACCCCGCCGTCCTTCTTGGCGACCAGTGCCGACTTCGTCTCCTCACGGATGATGTCGTTGCACAGTTCGACGCATTCGTCGCAGATGAACACGGTCGGACCCGCGATCAGCTTGCGCACCTCGTGCTGCGACTTGCCGCAGAACGAGCAGTACAGGGTGCTCTTGGAGTCGCCGCCGCTGAGCTTCGTCATTCAAATCATCTCCCGCACCATCGTGGCGCGTCTTTCTGCCTGTCAGGATACACACAGGTCCGTAACCGGCAATCCATTAAAACTTTGTCCGGCCACGCCGCCGGTCGAAGCGTGGCCGGGGAACGGCATCACGCCGCCGGAGCATCCTCCGACACGCCCGGACGCTTGTCGAACACCTGATCGACCAGCCCGAACGCCTTGGCCTCGTCCGCTTCGAGGAAGGTGTCGCGGTCCATCGCGCGCTCGATCTCTTCCAGCGGCTTGCCGGTGTACTTCGCGTACAGTTCGTTCATCCGGCGACGAATGCGCAGGATTTCCTTGGCCTGGATCTCGATGTCCGACGCCATGCCCTGCGCACCGCCCGACGGCTGATGCACCATGATCCGCGCATTGGTCAGCGCGACGCGCATGCCCGGCTCGCCCGACGCGAGCAGGAAGCTGCCCATCGACGCCGCCTGCCCGATGCACACCGTCCCGACGCGCGGCCGGATATACTGCATCGTGTCATGGATCGCCATGCCGGCCGTCACCACCCCGCCCGGCGAGTTGATGTACATCCAGATGTCCTTCTTCGGATTTTCCGATTCGAGGAACAGCAGCTGCGCAGTGATGAGCGACGCCATCTGGTCCTCGACGCCGCCGGTCACGAACACGATGCGCTCGCGCAACAGGCGCGAGAAGATGTCGAAGCTGCGCTCGCCGCGGCTCGATTGTTCGATGACGATGGGGACGAGGCCGTCGTGAATGTCTAGCATTGGGTTCCCGCTGAGTAGGTTTCGACGCCCTACATCGGCGCTCGCGCTGGGGTACGCAAGAGGCGAGCGTATCGCTACGCCCCCGGAATGATGGTTATCGCGGCCGCACCGCAGCACCGGGTGCCGGATGCGCCAGATAGGCCAGCCGCCGCACCTCGCGCCTGCCGCGCACGACCGTGTCGAGGATCAAACCGGAAAAGAGGCATAGCGAGGCCAGAATGACCAGTCCGGTAGCCAGAATGGCGGTCGGGAACCGCGGCACGAGCCCGGTCTGTGCATAGGTTACCGCCAGCGGCACCGCCAGGACGATCGCCAGTACCGCCAGCACCAGCCCGATCGCGCCGAAGAACCACAAGGGCCGCTCGATCCGGTAGAGCGTTGCGATCGTGCGCGCGATGCGAAAGCCGTCGCCATAGGTCGACAGCTTGGACGCCGATCCTTCCGGCCGGGCGAAATAGCGCGTCGTCACCTCCGCCACCGGCATGCGCAGTTCGAGCGCGTGGACGCTGATCTCCGTCTCGATCTCGAACCCGGCCGACAGCGACGGGAAGCTCTTGACGAACCGCCGCGAGAAGACGCGGTAACCCGACAGGATGTCGGTAAAACTGCGCCCGAACAGCCGCGCCAGCATGCCGGTCAGCATCGCGTTGCCGAAGCGATGGCCGCGGCGATAGGCGAGCGCCGCGTCGCTCACCCGCTGTCCGACGACCATGTCGAGCTGCTCGTCCACCAGCCGTGCGACCAGTTCGGGTGCGGCTGCGGCGTCGTATGTCGCATCGCCATCGGCCATGACATAGACGTCGGCATCGATGTCGGCGAACATCCGCCGCACCACCGCACCCTTGCCCTGGATCCGTTCGCTGCGCACCACCGCACCGGCGGCACGCGCGACCTCGATCGTCCGGTCGGAGGAGTTGTTGTCGTACACATAGACCGTCGCCTGCGGCAGCGCGGCGCGAAACCCCGCGATGGTCGCGGCGATCGCGGCTTCTTCGTTATAGCAGGGCAGCAGCACGGCAACGGTCATCGACATGCCGCTCGTACAACACCGGACGCCGTCGAAAGCAAGCACCGCACAAGCAAAGGCCGCCCGCTCCCGACGGGGAACGGACGGCCCATGCCTTCGCGAAGCAGGGAAGCGATCAGCCTTCGCTGGTCTCGCTCTCGGCCTTCTTCTTGGCGCGCGGCTTCTTGGCAGGCGCCGGCGCGGCTTCACCCTCGGCTGCTTCCGCCGGAGCGGCTTCGGCCTTCTTCGCCGGAGCCTTGCGGGTCGCGGCCTTCTTCTTGGGTGCTTCGGCCTCGGCCGGAGCGTCGGCTGCGGCAGGCTCGATATCCTTGGCGGTCACCGGCTTGGCATCATGGTCGTGATCGTGGTCATGGCCGCAGTCCGGACCGTGCACGTGCGGCACCGCGCCGTCCTCGCTCTCGATCTCGGCTTCCAGTTCCTCGCGCGTCACTTCGCGGTCGGTGATCTCGGCCTTCTCGAACAGGAAGTCGACGACCTTGTCCTCGTACAGCGGAGCACGCAGCTGCGCGGCGGCCATCGGCTCCTGCTGGACATACTGGATGAAGCGCTGGCGGTCTTCCGGGCCGTACTGCTGCGCGGCCTGCATGATCAGGCGTTGCATTTCCTGCTGGCTGACCTCGATGCCGTTCTTCTGGCCGATTTCCGACAGGAGCAGGCCGAGCCGGACGCGGCGCACCGCGATCTGGCGATAATCTTCACGCTCGGCTTCCAGCTCGGCGCGTGCCGCTTCCGGATCGGCTTCGTGACCCGCTTCGTGCTGGAGCTGCGCCCAGATCTGGTCGAACTCGGCCTCGACCATCGACGGCGGTACGTCGAAGTCGTGGCCGGCGGCCAGCTGGTCGAGCAGCTTGCGCTTCATATGGGTGCGGGTCAGGCCGTTCAGTTCCTGCTCGACCTGCCCCTTGATAAGGCCGCGCAGCTGCTCGAGGCTTTCGAGGCCCAGCGACTTGGCGAACTCGTCGTCCGGACCGCCTTCGGCCGGGACCTTCACCTCGGTAATCTTCAGGTCGAAGGTCGCAGCCTTGCCTTTAAGATTTTCGGCCTGGTAATCGTCGGGGAAGGTGACGTCGATCGTCTTCTCGTCGCCCTTCTTCACGCCGACCAGCTGGTCCTCGAAGCCGGGGATCAGACGGCCCGAGCCGATCTCGATCGCCATGCCCTCGCCGGTGCCGCCGTCGAACGCGACGCCGTCGACCTTGCCGACGAAGTCCATCACGACCAGGTCGCCGGTGGCGGCGGCGTGATCTTCCGGTGCCTCGTCATGGCGCTTGTTGCTGCTGGCCAGCTGCTCG
This sequence comes from Sphingomonas sp. 2R-10, assembly GCF_030062225.1. Lineage (NCBI taxonomy): Bacteria > Pseudomonadati > Pseudomonadota > Alphaproteobacteria > Sphingomonadales > Sphingomonadaceae > Sphingomonas > Sphingomonas sp. 2R-10. Next base: position 744 of record NZ_JASCXF010000012.1, on the reverse strand, counting down.
ACCTGCGCATCGACCACCGCTTCATCGGCAGGAACGGTCAGCCGCTCCAGCTTCAGCCCGTCGATCGCAGGTGCCGGCACGTCGGGCAGCACTTCGAGCGATACGGTGACGGCTGCGTCCTGACCGGGCGCATAGTCGCCGTCCAGCGACACCTGCGGCGACGTCGCCGGGCGCAGCTTCTGCTCGGCGATCAGCGTCTGGATGCCGTCCTGGATCGAGCTGTTCAGCGCGTCCTGCGACAGCGCTTCGCCATGCATCTTGCGGATGAGGTTCGCGGGAACCTTGCCGGGGCGGAAGCCGGGCATCTTCACCGTCGGCGCGACGCGCTTCACTTCGGCATCGACCTTTGCGTCGATATCCGCAGCGGTGATGGTCAGCGTGTAGGCGCGCTTGAGGCCCTCGTTCAACGTCTCGACAGTCTGCATTCTCACGGCTTTCGTCAAAAGAATCGAATGGAGCGGCTCCAGCTTCGACAGGCGCAGGCGGCGTTGCTGGTGCGGGCGAAGGGAGTCGAACCCCCACATCTTTCGATACTGGAACCTAAATCCAGCGCGTCTACCAGTTCCGCCACGCCCGCCGAGCGGACGCCGCCGGCACGGGCGCGTCTATAGCAGTCGTGCGCGCCGGGGCAAGTCGCCACGCTTCGCAGAGTTGCCTGCCCCTCGCAACCGGCAAGCGCGGCGGACGTTGGACGCGGTGAGGAGAACCGAACATGCCCGTCGAGCCGCCCATCCCCGCCGAGAC